>WRNF01000009.1 GCA_009776715.1 Treponema sp.
GACAAATCGGTTGCCGAGCCTTTGACGATTGCCGCATCTGCCATCGTTTGTTCCACCGTTTTCTGGTTCAGCAGGCACAGCCCCTCAATTTCTTTTTTTGCTGCAACGATTTTTTCAAATTTTGTTTCAAATATTTTTGTTAATGGAATTTCTCTATATTCATGCGCAAGCCTGTATCTATAATACCTAAACGCACCGCTATCGCCGCCGCCTTCACTTTTTGTATAATGAAATGTTAAATTAAATTTATTTATGCTGCTGGAAAATGCAAGCATTAATACTTGCCGTATATTATGATTTTTTTCTTTTTTTATAAGGTGTTTTAAATACGCTAATTGCGCTAATTGTTTTTTGTTAAATAACTTTTCAACGGTTTTTACATCTGAACTTTTTGGCAGTTTAATGCCATGTGGATAATGATAATTATTTAAAGAATAATGTATTTGTTTATTCGTCTTTGGTTCGTTTTCAGCATATTCTTTATAAATCCTGTTATACGCTCTATATAATTCTGACATTTTTACAGGAACGATAAGCGATTCCATAATAAATACCGACAATGGATTAATGTCGACGCTTATAGCTTTTCTATTGCATAATAGGGCTTCAACAGCAGTAACGCCGCTTCCGCCAAACGGATCAAGCACTACATCACCTGGTTTAGAAAAATTGGTTATATATGTTTTTACAACATTCCACGTTTGCCTGGTAAAATATCCATGAACGCCGAAATGCCGTTTTGCCTGCTGCTTTTTAACCGGTATTTCTTTTAGCAAAGGCCGCTTTAAATAGTCAAAATCCAAAGGCGTATCCGGCTTAAAGCCTTCGTCATAGGAAATCTTTTTTCCCGACTGAAAACTGCCCGGCGACAAAGTCCTCTGCAATGCTTCCCAATACATGTCTATTTCGCCGACGCGGAAAGACAGCACTGGCTTGCCGGTATCGCTTGTCCTGAAACACGCAAATTCCAGGCCGTTGCACAATGCAAAATAGGTGCTCCTGATTTCGGGGTGGGCGGCATAAGAATACGCCTGTTCTACATTGCCGCCGTCCATGATTTTTTGATGCGGCGCCTTTGCATCCAACACCCAGGCATAACCGTTCTCTGCTTTTAGAAGGTAATCCAGTATTAAGGTTATCGGCCTTTTTTTGCTGCCGGTTTTTAAAAAGGGGCTTTGCAATGGCTTTTCCCTTAGAATATTGTCATGGGTAAAGCCGAGCGCTTTTAAAATAGGGTCAATGATTACCGCCCTGACATCTGCCTCGTTAAAATCCTTATTTGCAGCAATCTTTTCAAAATCAAAATTGCCAAATAATGTTTGTTTTANTGTTGCCTTATTTTGCGCTGACAAACCTAACCTCTTCTTAAAATGCCGTTACCATCATAATACTGCAAAATGGCCTATTCTGCAAGCCTTATGGCCGTTACACCTATGCTGATTACCTTGGATGGGAAGGCCCTGAACGCTATCAACTTATCAATGGGGAAGTTTTTATGATGGCATCCCCTTAGGTGGGATACCAAGCTATTCTGATGGAATTGTCAACACAGTTTTATAATTGGCTTCGCGGCAAGCCTTGCCGTGTATTTGCAGCTTTGCAGTAAATTTACCATGATAATTTTGCAAGGTAAAATTTTCACAGCCTATTGATTAAGTTAAATAATTTCGGTATTATATTAACATGGTAAATTTAAAAGAAAATAAATGGCTAAAACCCCTTTTTACAGCATATTTATTAATTGCCATAATAGGTTCTTTCACTTTTTCAATGTATAATTCCTCTTGTTTTAATAGTATTGACGAAAAAAAATACAATTCAGGCATTTATATTGCAAGTCAAAATCACACAGTTGATTGGCTTGCAGAAGAAACAAATACAATACGAATAGCAAACGGAGAATCGTCATTTATTTTTCGCAATGGGTTAATGCGAATATTCCTGTTTATTGGGCTTTTTGTTATTTTTATTTTTATAACCAAAAACCAATTACAATCATTAAAAAAAGGAAAAACATCAAATTATAAAAATTATATTCTTATAAAACTGCGTATTTGATTTAACCTGTCTTTATAACTTTTTTCTCAACATAATAACTGACAGGAGTATAGTCATGACTAATTTACTTAGTGATGTTTTTGAATTGGAATCAATTAAACTTAATATTGACAATAAAACCAAAGAAAATATTTTTGAAGATTTAATTTCAATAATTGTAAAATTACACCCGGAATATAATACTACAGAAATACTCTCTGCGGTTAAGCAAAGGGAAGATAAAATGTCTACTGGAATTGGTTCCGGTGTTGCTATACCGCACGCTTATTGCAAAGGCATTGCAAAAATGGTTGGCGCAATAGGAGTTTCAAAAGAAGGTATAGATTATGCTGCATTAGACAATAAACCGGTATATGTGGTTTTTTTATTTATTGGAAACGAACCCGCAGATGAAAATCATCTAAATGTACTTAACCGAATTTATCAAGTGGCACAATCTGAAAAATTTATACAAATTAAAAATGCAAAAAAGGCGGAGACAATCTATGAAATTTTATCAAAGGTTCATTTAATGTAGGAGGCACAGTATGACCATTATTGAAATGCTGCAACAAACAGGAGTTTTAGCAGTTCTTGGCATGTCAGTTGTTTTTATTATTCTTTGGATAATTATTATTTCTGTTAATTTTGTTAAAAAAATACTTTTTAGCGAAAGTATTGAAAAAAAAGCAGAAAAACAAGAAATCAAAAAGCCCTTAGTTATAAAAACACCTAACCCGGAAATTGTTGCTGCAATATCGGTTGCAGTTTCTGAACATCGAAAGGAGATATAACAATGAGTAAATGGAATATCATTTATTGGATTATTCTCGTTGGAGCGATAATCGGAATGGCTGTTTGGTATAGTATCGGTTTTTAGAATAAGGGGAAAAGAACTGAGTCTGCCAGGAAGTTTGCAACTTCCTGGCAGCTCTTTAAAACTTAAGTTTTTAAAGGTTCCCATTAGAAATTAAAGAAGGTCTGTTTTTTTAAGTTTTGTCAGGATGCGGTCCAGGCTGTCGGCAAAATTTTTAAGTTCTTTTTTCCCATACTGCGCAATGCGTTCCGCTCCCATGCCATTTTCGGATAAATTTACCGTAAAGTTGCGCATAGACAGCAATTCGTTGATGGTGTTCATTGTAAAAACACGGCCTCGATCATCAATAACATTAACATCTTTTTCCAAAAGCCTTTTTGCAAGGCTTATGTCGCGGCTTACTGCCAAATCGCCGCTTTCTGCCAAATCTGCAATTATGTTATCGGCGGAATTTTCCCCGGCTGGGCAAATTTCCATAATCACATTTTCTCCTTCGATGCCCGGTATTGANCGGTTAGCGGCAAAAATTCCTTTTAANCCCCGGCGTTTGACCGTTCGCAGAATAAGGCATCGGGCTTCTTTTGGACAGGAATCGGCATCAATAAGGATTTTCACTGGAGTTCTTGTCTATATGCGACATAATTCTTTGAAAAATATGTTCAAATTTTAAATTTTCAACATTATATTTTTCTTCAATGCGGGCAATTTCTTCTTTTACCTGATTTTTATATTTATTAAATTCATCGCATAATAAAAACCCGGTCAAAATTGCTAAATTAAGTGATTCTTTTATTTTAGAAATACTTTGTGTATTTGCAATGGCGGTTTTATATTGAGCCAATATTTCTTGAAGATATTCAGGATCTTCATCGGTCCAAATTTTAAATTTNGTTCCCAGCATGTCAAATAACAGCGGATGGGAACCATATTCCCTNTCTGGCTGTGAATCTGAAGGAAAGTTAAATATTTGATCATCTATTGGCAGGGGCTCTTTCATAGCCGTTTTCCTTGCCTAAAATATTTCCGGCTCTCCGCTTTCTGCTGGTTCACCGGAATCGTCAAAAAGCTCGGCACCCATATCAACGTCTATGTCATCGTCAGCGCCGTCAATATCGTCATCAATGTCATCATCAATGTCGTCATCAATGTCATCGATATCAATGTCATCATCTATGCTGTCGTCAATGTCATCGGTATCAATGTCATCATCTATGCCGTCGTCAATGTCATCGGTTTCAGTATCATCGGGGCCAAATCCGGTATCAGTGAGCGGGTTGTCATTTGCTTGGGCATCTGAACTATTCCACGGTTCTGTTGACGATTCCGGTATTTCAAAACACACTTTCTTGTTAATTGTATCAGGACCGGTTTCCTCTGCCTCCTGCACNGCGGCAGGAGGTTCAGGGGCTGTTGTTTTTTGTTCAGGCTCAAGATAATTAACTGATTCTTTTGCAGCGGCTTTTTGAACAGATGTCTTTTTACGTAAATTTTTGCTTATTATTTCACTAAAACTATTTATCTTTTCGAGCATTGCAAGGATCGAAGCATCTATTCTGGATTCATCTTCAGTAAAACGGGTAATAAGCGCTTCAAGCTCAATATTTCTCTTTATGCTTGTTTCAAGTTTTGTGTTCAGTTCATTGTTTTGCCGTAATAATTCTGCGTTATTTTCTTCAAGCCGCAGCGCTTTTTCAATTAAACCCATTACTTTTGATTCAAGAAGTTTAACCTGATCAAGATTTATCACTTCATTCTCCCAGCGCTGTTCTGGCCTTATCAAGCACAGCCTTAAAAGCCTGATTGTCTTCCACAGCAAGATTTGCAAGGGCTTTCCGGTTAAGGGTTATTCCNGCTTTGTTAAGCCCGGCAATGAATTTGGAATANGATATTCCTTCAACGCGGCATGCCGCGTTTATTCTGATAATCCACAGCCGCCGGAAATCCCCTTTCCGGTCTTTTCTGTCACGGTATGCGTAGGACAGGGCCTTGGTAACAGCGTCTTTTGCAGTCTTATAATTTGAGTGCCTGCGCCCCCAATACCCTTTTGCCAATTTAAGTATTTTTTTACGGTGATCTTTTCTTTTTGAACCGTCTATTGCTCTCGACATAGTTGTATCCTCTTATTTTACTTTGTGCGGCCATAAGGCAACATCTGTTTTCTGACTATTATTGCATTGTCTTCAGAAAGAAACCCTGCATGGCGCAAATTTCTTTTTCGTTTCGCTGACTTCTTGGTAAGTATATGGCGAAGGTTTTGTTTCTTATATTTTACCTTGCCAGTACCAGTAATGCTAAAGCGCTTTGCCGCGCTTTTTTTTGTCTTCATTTTAGGCATGATTGCTAACCTCTACTTCTGCTTTACCGGTTAAAATACGGAAAAGCTATAATATCGAACATGAAAAAAGTTTCATGTAACTATTGTTTTTTTGACTTTGGGCTTAACAGCATGGACATAAACCTGCCTTCCATTGCAGGCTGTTTATCCATCACATATTCTCCCTCAATTTTTGTCAAAACATCCTTTAAAACATCCAATCCTAATTCAGTATGCGCAAGCTCCCTGCCTCTGAAGCGTATGGTCACCTTTACCTTGCTTCCTTCGGCCAGAAATTCTTTTATATGCTTGGATTTAAAATCAAGATCGTGATCATCGATTTTTGGCTGCATACGAATTTCTTTTAGCTTCAGCAGCTTTTGCTTTTTTTTGGAATCTCGGATTTTTTTTTCATTTTCAAATTTGAATTTGCCATAATCCATGATTTTTACTACCGGAGGCATTGCTTGCGGCGCTACCTCTACTAGATCCAAACCTATATCCCTAGCGATTTCGAGCGCTTTAAGGGTAGGCATAATTCCCTGCTGTTCGCCTCCATCTTGAATAAGGCGAATTTCACGCACTCGAATCTGCTCATTAATCCGTAAATCCTTTTCCGACAACTGACCTCCTCATCGGTAATTGGGAAATTTCCACCGAAATTATAACCAGGTTCAACGGGGCAGAACCCGGAATTTTTATTATTTTAGCATTTTTTTTAGATTATGTCTATAAAAATATCCATTTTTAATATTTACGGCAAAAAATCCTTAAAAAATACCCCAATAATTAAAAAATTTTAATAAAAACAAGCAAAAAAGTCAATAATGAATTGTAAAAGAAGCCTTATTTACTATATTATTGTAGTATGAAAACTATTTTGGTTGTTGATGATTCCCGTATAATGCGGAACCTTGTAAAAAATTACTTTTCTGATCTGAATATTAACTGCGAATATCTGGAAGCAGCGGATGGCGATGAGGCCTTTTCTTTTCTGACCACCAATCAGGTTGACCTTGTTTTACTGGATTGGAATATGCCTAAGTTGTCTGGAATTGAGTTTTTAAAAAAAGTCCGCTCTTTAAATAAATTCCTTAAACTGCCTATTATAATGGTTACCAGCGAATCGGCTAAATATAATGTTATTGAAGCACTAAAGTTAGGCGCCACGGATTATATTGTCAAACCAATTAACGCTAAATTATTTAACGAAAAAGTTTCCAAGGTTTTTAAATGGAGGAAAAATTGAAACAGTATATTTACCCTTTTATTAAAGTATGTAAAAATGTTTTTTTGGAATTTATCGGGCAGCAGGTTGATGCAAAAGTACCCTATTTTCTGGAAAAAGAAGAAACTTCTGAATGGGATATTTCTGCAATTATAGGCCTTACGGGAGAGGCCCGGGGAGCGGTAGTTATTTCAATGAAAGAAGAATTGGCTTTACGTGTAACTACTAAATTAACCGGACTGGAATACAAAAAGCTTGACGACGATGTAGTGGATGCCATTGGTGAAATTGTTAATATTATTGCCGGTAATGTTAAACAAGAACTGGAAGATGCTTTTCGGCTGGTTATTTCACTGCCAACAATTGTCAGAGGAAAGGAACATACCGTTAATTGGAAGGAAAGCCAGGCAAGGATTATTTGCATTCCGTTCACTGTGTTTGATTCAGATAGTTTTACTCTTTCGGTAGCTCTTGAAGCTGTCAAGGATTCCTAAGAGCCTGCCGGACTTGTGGAATTTTGCGGTAAAAACAAAGCTCTTTATGTGCTTACAGGGTCTGCCAACATTTTTGCCTTGCCGGGATTGGCAGATGCGCTTGTCGGCAGAATGTCTATACTGACATTGCATCCTTTTTCAACTTCAGAAACAAAAAAGACAGGCATTAACTTTATAGAAAAATTTTTCAACGATAGCTTTTCTTCGGAAAAATGCCCTTCTGCCAATATTATTGATGTCGTATCGAATTCAACTTTTCCCGAACTTGCAATTAATAAAAAAACAAATCGGTANTTATGGTTTAACGATTATCTTACTACAATTCTGCAAAGAGACGTTCGTTCTCTTGCCGACATAAAAAACCCGGGCAATATCTACCAACTGCTTGTTTCTTTCGCATTACGAGCCGGCAGTCTTGTAAATAACGCAAATATAATGAAGGAAACAGGGCTTGACGCAAAAACTTATGAAAAATATAAAGCCCTTTGTAATTGTACGTTCCTAACTTTTGAACTGCCGTCATGGAGCAAACCCAACAAACTGGAAAAAAGGTTTGTAAAGCAAAAGAAAATCTATTTCTCCGATACCAATCTGCTGTGCCACCTATTGCAGAGAGATTTGGAAGATATATACAAAAATGACAGAATCGTAATGGGGCATATATTTGAAAATTATATTGCAACGGAAGTTATGAAAGCTGCAAGCGCCCTTGGCATTTACAGCGTATCGCATTTTAACCCTGTGCAGAATCAGGGCAAAGAAGTTGATTTTGTTATCGAAAGCCCCAACGGAAAAACTATTGGGATAGAAGTTAAGCTTGATAAAACAATCAATGAAAAAGACTGGGCAAATATGCTTATCCTTCAGGAAACTATCGGCTCCAGATTCATAAGAGGAATCATCATCTATACCGGAAACGAGCTTATTCAAACCNCAAGAANTATCTGGGCAGTCCCTGTATGGTATCTNTTTGGGGCATAGATACACGGAAACGCACCAGCACTCCGGGCGCACCGCTCAGGATAAATCCTTCGCGCATTATTCATCTTATTTACATTCATTGTGCGCCCCACTGTGCTGCTTTGGTTCATCTACAACCTACGGTTGCGTTATCAGAGTGCCATTCACCACCTTAATCGTTTCATCCCTGTAATGGTTTGAACCGCTTGTAGTAAAAGTATATCTGTCAGCCCGCTCCAGTTAGTCCCATCAAAAGTGCCGTATTGAGCCGTGCTTTCAAACGCTGATAACGTCGCACCATCCCCATAAGAAAAGTTTGACAGCGTTGGTCCTGCATCATTCCCGTACTCCCAGAGTAAAAACGCTGGGCGGCATGATTTGATTGTCTGTAATGGCGTTATACGAATAAGCCACCGTGTAGGTATTAGGTTCTCCCCACACCGCATAGAGAGTTACGGTATCATTGGGTATGGTACTTAGGTCGCGGACAAAATCCTTGTCTGCATAGACAAGCGGCCCCTGTGCTGAAGCTGCTCAGCCGTTAAACACAAAGCCCTCGTTGGTAAAAACATTCGCCTCCAGCCTGTCCCAAAAGCCGATGGGAAAAGAGGAATTTTCCATTTCGCCCTCGCCGCCGTTGGCATCGTAGACCACCGTGTAGTATTCCAGAATGAGGCCGAGATTACCGTCTTTCCCATCCTTGCCTTGTTCTCCTTGTTCTCCCGGCTCACCATGTTCGCCTTGTACACCTGTCGGTCCCATTGGCCCATTGCAGGCATTCATAAACAGGGCGTTTAATCCGCACATCATGCATATTGCGATCAAAACAATTGTTTTTTTCATAAAAAGCTCCTTACCTTCATTCTACAACATAGCCAATTATAACAATACCCAAGATGCCGTGATGCTTGCATGGGAACACAAACTATTGTATAATATAGATATGGAACTTGAATATACTTATTGGAAAACTAAAGATGGTTGGTTTGTCGGGTACCTCAATATATGGCCTGATCATTTGACACAGGGGAAAGATATACCTGAACTTGAAGAAATGCTCATTGATCTTTATGAATTTTATAAAGAAGAACAAGCAGGATTAGAAACTGGTGAAAAAAAAATTGGCTTGCTAAAGGCATACGCATAATATGAAACGCGGAGCGTTAATCAAAATCCTCAAAGCACAAGGTTGTATTTTTGTTAAACATGGAAGGAGACACGATTAGTATATTCAGCCTAGAACTGGAAAAAGAGATCAAGTTCCAAGACATCCTCTGATTTCTGATGACACGGCCAGAAGTATTATAAAAAACCTATCTTAATTCTTCATTGCTCTTTGCCCTGTCCCCATACATTTAGTGTCCCCTTGCGCCTAACGGCACTAAGCAAATTTGGTGTCTGTAACCTTAGCGTCTTCCAGAAAAACTAAAAATCCAATGGAGAAAAACTTGATGGATCATTATCATAATCTTTCATTCTTTCGTCAATCATTGCCGCTTCTTCGGGGGTTGCAGGTTCTATTATTGGTTTCCAGTAATCATTAGATAGAAAATTCATTAACGGCATTATTACTGGCAGTGATTGTTCCGGTATTGCTTCAATCATTGTGTGTAATTCTTTCCTTAATACAGTTGCTGTCATCTTTTAGCTCCTTTGTTTTTCTTGTTATAAACTTGCCCTCTTGGATCAAGATGTGTTATAAAAATATGGTCATTCCTGTATCGAAATAAAGCCCTATAACTACCGACTGTAAGTCTAAAACGCCCCGGTTCGCCAACTACTGGTACAATATCTCCTTCGGGCGGCTCTTTTTCAAGTCCTTTTAACGCCTTTTTTATATGACTTTCATAACAGGTATATCCGTTAGGGGCCCCCAGCGTCCTTAGCCTCCTGAAACAATAAGCAGATATCAATGTAAAAAAGGTGTCTGACAACATCGGCCGCTTTTTTACCGGTTTGTATTGCCTCCGTTATGTTTTCCCGTCTGCTCAAAATGGCATTGTGCGGTAAGCAAAATAAAGAACGGAATGAGAAATAATACAAATCCTTTTGTAACCTTTTTCATACCTTACCTCTTATAATTTTGACAATAATATGCCAGATTTTCTAGATCTTCTCTGCCCAGCACGCCTGCATCAAATGCTTCCTGTATCTCGTAATAATCCCCTTTATCCCATATTTTAATTGTGTTTGAATCACTGTAACCAAATACAAGGCCTTCTATAATAACTACACTTACAATATGCCAAGCCGGATCATTAAACATTACCGCAACACAATTGTTATACGTGCCGTAATAACCTGTAATAAGAACCTTTTCTACCGTGTAGTTATCCTGCGGAAATTGCCTCGGAATTGCAAGCTCAGGGCGCAGTTTAATCATATAATTATAGTAATCTTCCCTAAGTTGCATTTCCATTTCCGTGCTTAATGGCTCAAGTTCAGGAAGCACCTGTTCTTCAATTGTCTCAATTTCCTGTTCGGTATTGTCTTCTGTTCCGGAATAGTCTTCTGTTCCGGTAATGTCTTCTTTGGCTGTACCCTGCTCTTTTTCCTGATTGTCATTGTTTGTTACAGCAGAAACCTTTTGCTCCTCCTGGGATTTAGGTTCTGTTCCGGCCATGCAGCCTGTTAATAACAGTGCCGCAACGATAAAAAACATTGCGTTTTTCATAAAGTACTCTTTGCGGGCAAGATTTTTATTTTTTTTATACTCATCCATATTAATATTACTATATTTCCGGCATTTTTGTCAATCGGACGCAAATACCCAAGATGCCGTGATTCCGTTAACTTGAAAAATTGAGATGTTTATGGTATAATATAAATTATGCTTAGAAATAAAACAGCGGAAATATTTTCTTCTCAATGCTTTTGGGATTTGGATAAAACAAAACTGAGTCTCGATAATAGCAAAAATTATATAATTAATAGAGTTTTATGCCGGGGTAATATGAACGATATAAAAAAATTATTTAATTATTACGGTTGGGATACAATAAAAGAGGAAGTCGTAAAAATAAGATATTTAAATGATAAAATATTTAATTGGTTAAGTTCGCTTTTAAAAATAAAACCGGAAAAATTTAAATGTTATAATAACAAAGGTATATTTTGAAGTTAAAAAAAGCCGGAATAAATGATTTTTTGTGGGAAACTCTTTGTAAATTTCAAAATGAAAAGTTATTTGATTCGTATAATTTGGTAGGCGGAACAGCTTTAAGCCTTTTAATAGAACACAGAATATCGACTGATATAGATTTATTTACTGAAGAAAAATTAAATAAAGAGGAAATATTTAACTTTGCAAAAAAAATTAATAGAAAAGCAGAAATATTAAATAGCAGCGGAGTAATATTTCAAATTTTCTTACCAAATTCCAATCCAGAAAAAACGTTAAAAATGGATTTTGTCAATTACGAGTATCCATTAATAGAGCCGTTGGTAAAGAATGATGACAACATTCGGCTTATAGGAAAAAACGATATATCTGCCATGAAAATTTCAGCGGTAGGGACAAGAGGTTATGAAGCCAGAGATTTTATAGATATGTATTATTTATTGAAAGATATACCTATCGAAACAATGATTAATAATTTTAAATTAAAATATTCTACGGAAAATATACAACACTATTTGAGAAGCCTAAATTATTTTGATGATGTAAGCATGGAATCATGGGAATCCGTTAAAATGATACACGACAAGTTGTCTGTAAATGCTGTAAAAAAAACAATTAACAAAGAAGTAAATAAATATTGGAAAAAATTCATAGGCTAAGAGTCTGGCGATGCTACAATTACCTGCTGCTCCCCCCACACATTTAGCGTACCGTTGCACTAACGACACCAGGCAAAAACAGTGCCTGTCACCATCGCCCTCACTGCTGAAAATTTACGTGGAAATAGCGGCAAGTTCTTTATTTACCAGTTGGCGGATGATCACTTCCGGAGTGGTATTGGCAGCTTCGGCTTTAATTCGCAGCCAGTTAGCGGAGAGGCTATCCACAAAAATGAGCGTGTCGCCTTTTTCTGCATGTTTTGCAAAAAAACCGCTTTTTCCATTGCCGGATAATTTTGGCGGGTTTTTTGTGTAGAAGTCGTCCAGAGCATCGTATTCTTCATCAGTCAAATCCGGCATAANTTTCTCCTGCTACAATGTCGTCATACCGCCAGTTAAGTATAGCATGGTATACACCTATGGTGCCTGTCACCTTTGCGTTCCTTATCAATGGATTAATAAATCTTATGCATTATCTGGTCGCCATGTTTACCGATAAGCTCTCTTTTTGGGTTAATGGTTAAGTCCATCGCTTCAAGGGGAATTGCCCCAAGTAGGATGTCATCAGCGTTTGGCAAGACAAGGGCTTCACAGATGACACGGCGATCTTTCCATTTGACTTCCACAGGGCCTGCCATGTCATAATCGTCTTTTTCACCATTGGCGAGGGTGCTAGTGTCCGAAAGGACACTTGGGCTTTTGCCAGAAAATCTTAACCCAAGTTTATCACGAGTTGCTTCGTTGATGACGAGTGTCCANGCTCCTGTATCAACGAGCGATGTAACGGTCATTTCTCTGACTTCCTGCTCGGGTATAAGACCGTCTTCGGCATTAAGCATATCTTTTACATTTTTTAAAGTTATTTCTGTATGTACCAACCCCATAAATTTCTCCCATGTATTATAGACGACGTTAAATCATCTTCTATCTCTACCATAACATAAAAAAAACGCATTGGCTACCTTTTCCCTTTTCACAGCCCAAAGCTGCTCCCTGTAAAAAACAATCCGCCCGGCAACAAACCACCCAGCTTCCAAACAACAATTTTGTTATTTGATATTTGCTATTTACTACGGAAACGGCACCAGCACTCCGGGCGCACCGCTCAGGATAAATCCTTCGCGCATTATTCATCTCATTTACATTTATTGTGCGCCACACTGTGCAAAATTAATTCATCTACAGCCTAAGGCTGCGTTATCAGAGTGCCTTCCACCACCTTAATCGTTTCATCCCTGTAAGAGTCTGAACCGCTTGTAGTAACAGGTATATCCGGCCCCGGAGGCCCAGCCGGTACCCAATTACCGTCCCCGTCAAAAGTGCCGTATTGTGCAAAAGGGCCCCATAACGCCGCACCTAAACCAGAACCGTAATGATCGTTGATAGTGTTTGAGAGTAGCCCTGAATCATTCCCGTACACCGTACCGCCTGCAATGCGGAAAATGCCTCCAGCAGAATACACCCCGCCGCCTTCCATAAATGAAATATTACCCGACACCGAGGCATTGTCCTGCATGGTGAAGCTGCCCGAGAAGACGACAGCCACCCCGCCGCCGTTTCCCCATAATTACCGGTCACCGAGGCATTGTCCTGCATGGTAAGCGCTGCGTCTTCCTGTATAACTATAAGGCATTCATTGTTGTACAAGCTTGTCCCTTTTTGGCTGTCAAGCCCAACCAGTGTAATATTGTTCCCAAAGGTCAGTTCAATGCCGGTTTGCCCGCTTGCCCCGGCTGTAAACATTCTGCCCTGCGAGTTCAGGCTTAGTTTCCGTTCGCCAGCCCCAATCAAAGTCAGCCTGGCATTGCTCTGGTGCAGACCTCGGCTGTTGTCGCCGGCAATGCTGATGTCCTGCGCTACCAGTAAGGTGTATTCACACGCATTTGGATTGGCATTCACATAATCAAATGCCTTGTCAACGATTGTTTCACCGATTGCCCCCGATAGGTCAACGGCAGTTGTACCACCTCCAGATACCCATTTTGCCTTTATCGTGACAGGTTCGGTAATTGTATTATCGAAGTTCCATATAACATCATCTTTATACCAGCCGTCAAATGTATAGATAAAATTAATCACCGTCCCTTCGTATAAAGCACTCTCTGAAGGGAATAGTTTTTCCGGCCTTACTGGTTCTGTTGCCTTACTGCTTGCTGTCACGACTTCAGTGGTGATTGTGCCGTTGTCAGCATCAAAGTAGACAACAAAGCCCCACACTGCGTATAAAATAATGGTATCTCCGTCATTCGAACAAAGGTTCTGAACAAGCTCTTCATCTGCATATTCTACCAGTCCTGCTGAAGATTCAGACCAGCCTAAAAAAACATGATCATCCCAAGTAAAGTCATTTTACAATATAGCCAATTATAACAATAACCAAAAAGGTGGCAGGCACCATATGCGTTTACTTTGGATGCCAATAAACACAGATTAGCACGGATTTTACTGATTTTCACGGATTATTTTAAAATTTTCATTCTTAAAATCCGTGTAAATCCGCCTAATCTGTGAAAATCAGTGTTTTCTGTTTATTAAGTAAACGCACATGTTGGCAGGCACTATGCTTTCCGCTTTACCTTCCAATGTTTTTTGATGTATATTTATTTGTGTATTGATTATAATAAAATAATTTTCCTTCTGTGCGGAGGAACTAAAAGCACACAGCAAGCCGACATAAAAAAGGCGCATAAATTGATAGAGGAGATAGGATAAATGAAAACAACCAAATGGGACATTTACGAAGAACTTAAAACCGAGGAAGAAATTCAGGCGTTTGTCGAAGCTTCCATTATCGAAGCGGAAAACGATAAAGACCCTAGGAGTTTGTCGGCCTTTGTCCTTTCTGATGAAAAAAAATGCGAAAAAACACCGTTTTTGAGCATTTTTAACTCTGCAAACTCCGTAAGGAGCCCCAAAATCAGAGATTTTAGTGGTTTTTGACCACTAAAATCCACAAGTCCGACAGGCTCCTAGCTTGCTTGCCCATTGCTTGGGGATTGCGGCAAAGGCTCGCGGTATATTAGCGGTTTCCCGTGATACCGGTATTGACCGTGCAGGTCTTTACCGATCTTTCGCCAAAGGCGGAGACCCCCGCATCAGTACTTTTGACAAAGTCGCTCGTTCTCTTGGTTATCATCTTACGCTTGCCCCTTTATCAAATAGCAACTAACCCCCGAAGGAAATGGTTAGTGGATACCCACTAACCACTAACCGCCAACTACTACCCCCTAACCACTACCCACTAACCCCCGCCATTACCCTTCAATTATTAACCACAATTTTCAACCGAATGTTCGGGAAAGCATCTGAGCCTGTTCCAGGATCTGAGGGTACTATAACACTGTCTGTACTCGGGCCGTCATCGCTGTAATAGCGGCTTCTGTTGGCAACGCTTCCGGTAGTTTGTATGAAATTTTCACCGGTTGTATACGTAGTGTAAAGACGATGCGTCAAAATTACCAGATTGCCGCCGTTATACACGAAAGGCGTGTCCAGCTCGATGGATATTTCGTTTTGCCCTGTGGGGAATCTAATCTCTCCGTCAAACACAAGGGTAGAGGTAAAGTTACTTGCGGCCAGCCACGAGTTAACATTCGTATTGCTTGTATTCGCCATATACACCCTTACGCGTCTGGTTATTGTAGAGGCGAAACTATTGAAATAGCTTATCTCTATGATTTCGCTTCCGCTCGGCTGCCCTATTTCATCTTTATAGTACATCGTTTGCACCCAACTTTGACGATCATAAAAGTTAAACGGCATTTCTCTTGTGCTTGTGTTTCCTGTGCCTATGGAAACGAAGATTGGGTCATCGGTAAGGTGCACCGATATGCTCAAGTTCTTCGTTACGCCCCCGAATGTTACGCCAATGGTAAAATCGCCGGTTATAGGATCGGATCCTAATTGCGGACGCACTCCCGTTACAGTGATGGTCGTGCCTGCAACCCCTACGCTAACTCCGGTAGGCAATGCGCTTGTGTTGTTCAGCGTAACCGCGCCTGTCGGCCATCCGACAACGGCTACTGTTTGTGACAGGTTGTTATTGTTGATGCTTACGCTGCCCGGTTGGAGGATAAAGTCCCACCACTTTGACCAATTCCCCTGCCCGTTTAAACCGCG
>WRNF01000010.1 GCA_009776715.1 Treponema sp.
GCCTGCAAACACACAGCTTAGTAACAAAGCTGTAACAAGAAATAAATATAACTTCTTCATTTTTCCCCCATTTCCCCCTGCGGGGCAGTAATTGGATTTGTTCGACAACCAATATGGCTTGGCAATGCCAAGTCCGTTGTCCGAACAACTCTACTATATTATATCAAAAAAAAGTAAAAGCGGCAAGTATTTTACACAGGCTCCTGGCTGCGATAGCCATTAAAAAAAGAGCGCTAATTGGAATTTGGTTCAGTTCTATTTTCATATTTTTTTCCTTTTGACAAGAATTCTATGATACATATTTTTGCCTTTTATCATTGCAGTTGGATTATCTCCAATTAAATAATTTCTGGCGCTAGATTTATTATTAGTTTTTCCCAAAATTTCAAACTGATCAGGATTATATTTATCCAAGAATGATATTGGTACCCCCATTGTGTCAAAATAATCCATAGGAATTTCATGCGTTTTATCAACATTAATAGCATCGTAATTATCGTATTTTGGATATTTCTTTGGCGAGTATTTTTTATAAAGGAATAATTTCCCGTATCTTTTTTTATGCTCTATGTTGGTAAACCAGATTGACTGTGATCTTCCTTTTACTACGCCATTTACAATTTTATATGCACTTCCTTCTTTTTTGGTGGCAAGCAATTTTTTTGCAAAATGTTCCGGCACATCAAACAGCATATCCATTCCCATAGGCGTTTTGCCCACCCACATTTTATTTTCTTTAATCAATTTAAATATTTCTTTATAAGTAATAGCATTTTTATTGCCAATAATTACAAATTTTTTATCGTACTGGATCAACTGTTCCACATATTCACGGAATAAACTAAAGGGCGGGTTCGTTACTACTACATCCGCTTCTTTAAGAATTTCTATACATTCCTGCGAACGAAAATCACCGTCTCCTTTTAGACGGGTTAAATGATTTTTATTGCTGGCTAACAGTAATTTAATATCGGTTAAATCTACAATCCCATCTTTGTTCATATCGGGAATTTCGGTAATTTCAATTTTATGGGGTGTCCTTGTGGTCTTGATCTCTTCAAACTCATCATTTAACAGAGACAACTCTTTATTGGCAATTGGAGACCGGGCATAACAGGTTGTAATAAGCTTTTTAAGCCCTAAAGATTGAAAGCTCATTGCAAAATGCTTAAAAAAATTGCTTTCGTAAGGGGCATCACAGTTGCAAAATATGGTTTTTCCCTTAAAAAAGTCCCGGTAATGCCAACATTCGTTTTCTATGTCAGAAAGCTGGGTGTAAAACTCATCGTTTTTTGCATCTTTTGCCTTTTTTAAGGATTCATTCGCCATATAATGAATATGCCATTTATCGGTTTATTTATCAACAGCCAAGACAGCCATGCTCCTTGTTTTTTCTATATATAACACAGAGCCTTGCAACAACAATGCAAAATACAATAATGCTAATAATTTGTGATGTTGAGAGTCCAAATAAAAAGCCCCTGTATGCATCTCCGCGCAAAAATTCAATAAAAAATCTGCCTGTTGAGTATATTATAAGATAGACATAGATTAATGCGTTTTCTATTTTTCTTTTTTTAAATAAATAATTTAGCAAAAAGAACAAACATACATTAAACAATGCCTCAAACAAAGGGGCGGGGAAACGCACAATTCCGTTAGCTTCTATAATTGGATTATGTGTATAGGTAAAGCCAACTTTACAGGGTATCCCATAACAACAGCCCCCTAAAAAACAGCCAATCCTTCCAAAAAAATGAAAGAGCGGTATATTTAACGTAACTATGTCAATATATTTTCGGTATTTATCATTTTTCTTGATAATAATTAAACCGGCAAGGATCGCTCCGATTAAGCCGCCGTAAAACACGCTGCCGCCAAAAATAAATCTAAAAACATCAAAAATATTACCGGTTATATTTATTTTATCAATATTTTCAAATACATAAATAATATTTTTATAATTTACAGCAGCATAAAGCAATCGGCTCCCCGCTAAAACTCCTATTAATAAAAGCATAATAAATATTATTAAATCAACACAGTTATATTTACGCCTGTTGGCCAATACACAGGAATAAATACTGCAGGTAAATAAACCCAATATTGTCATTATCTGGTACAGCCCAATTTGGCATCCAAAAATATAAAAATACGGAAACATAATAAATTTCTATAAGTAAGTATATTAATTATAACATAAAAAAGGGATATGTGTTGTTTTTTTACCCTAAAAGATATTTTTTACTTGCCAAATTTATTCCTTATGAGCCGAAGCAAGCTCGAACTAAAGGTTCGGCGGGGTATTAAACCAGGCTTTCAAATAATGGAAATATTTATTTTTTTTTACAATTGATGGAATATTGATGGAATATGACTTGACAGATTCCGTTATTTTTAATAAATTCATAAGTAAAGTATCCTAAGATACAATAAGTTATAGGAGTATATTATGATTTTATTTGGAGTTATTTTATCCATCGCAGGAATTGCATCCTTAATATGGGGAATTTATGCAAACAATTCCCTTGAGCAGCAATTTTCAAGCGTTATGAGCGGCGGATCCGGAAATCCCGGAACAATTTTTATTATTATCGGTGCGGTTGTGCTAGTAATTGGCATAGTATTATTGATTATGGGATATACCAAAAAATCAAAAAAATCTAACTAAGAGATTGCCGCATTAAGCAGCGCACCTAAGTTATTTGCCAATTTTCTGTTTTTTATTTCTGTTCATGGCTTTTTTACGGCGGCGTTCTGCAAAGCTGAACAGGAAATAACGCATCTTCCTGTAAGGATAATCCCAGGAGCCGGGGCGGTGCAGTATTGTGCCGCCGAAACCGGTTTTAAAACGGTACAGGCCTGCCATTGGATGATGCGGGTTTTCATCGGGCGGAATGCCAAACAGGTCATAGTCTGCACAGCCCTTTGACTTGGCATCCTGAATGGCTTTCCATTGCAAAAGATACGGCGCCATTAAGTTGCGTTTTATGTTTGACGAAGCCCCGTACAGATACACAGCCTGCCTGCCACGGAACAAGACTATAATTGCAGCTAAGGCATCGCCGTCATGCCATGCGGTGTACAAATGCAGGTCCCCATCGCCGCTTTTACATTCTTCAAAAAGCGTTTGGTAATATTCAATGCCGTGAACCGCAATGCCGTCCCGCCGGGCAGTTTCGGCAAGGAGCCGGTAGAAAATTTCCATGCCGCCAGTGCCGCTGTTTATAACTTCAACATTGCGTTTTTCCGCAAGGCCGATATTGTACCGGCACTTTGCTTTCATTGCTGCACGTATCTCCTCTGCAGGCGGCCTTAAATCTATTATTACCGTATCCGGCGGCTGAATGTCCGCAGCGGCGCGCTTAAAAGGAGCTGGCATAGAAGCCTGGAAACTGGAGGGCTGCCCGCCTTCATTTGGCAGGAACCAGGGAAAATCAAAGCGCGCAAAGGCAGCGCCGGGCAAAAAAGGCTGCAGGGCATGGGCAAGCTGCGCCGCTGCACAGGCCCGCTGTTTGGGATCGTCCGGAAACGCTGCCGGCAATTCAGGGCCCCAGGGAATGTATGCCATTGTAACGCCGGGGGCAAGGCGGCGGGAAAGCGCCATTAAGGGCATAATGCCGCAATTCCACTCAACTTCAAAGGCATGCGCTTTCCAGCCAAAGCGGGATTTAAATCTTCCCCACAGTGCCGATTGCAAAAAAGACCCTGCCTTTTCACAAGCATCAAGATCAGCCGCTGCAATATTTTTAAGATAAAAATTATTCATTATTTACGCTAATGCACTTCGCCTTCACTGATAATGCTGGTGCGGACAGGATTCCCTGCAAGGCAAAGATTTTTTCCGCCCTGCTGCACTGCAAAATTCTTTACTGTTATTGGATAAGAAAGGAAAGCATCAATGCTGATTTCCGCCGGCATCGAAGATGACTGCGGCATCGAAGATGACTGCGGCATCGAAGATGCCGTAGCGCATTCTTCGGGCAAAAAGCGGGTTCCGGTGGGGGCATCGCCGGCATCAAGCACTTCGCAGCGTTCTACAGGCTTTCCGTCAGGGCCAATCCCGCAGAAGTCTCCGGCAGCCAGCAGCATCCCCCTGGATTCTATCCCCCGGAGTTTGGCCGGTTTAAGATTGTAGGCAAGGATAATCCTTTTCCCCAGCAATTGTTCTTCGGTATAAAACGGCACCAAACCGGAAACAATGGTTCGCTCTTCCCGCACACCGCTTGTCCCTTCGCCGGTTTCAAGGCCTATAACGTATAACTTTTCCGCCTGCGGATGCCGTTCAATTTTTTCAATTTTAGCAACCCGCAGATCAATGATTTCTTCAAACGGTTTTTGTTCCATGCCGGAAGCGCCGGAAGCATTTTTTTCACTGTTTCTTTCTTTCTGGCTGCCCGAATAACGTTCCCGTAATGCGTCAACAAGTCCGTCTTCCAGTTTTGCAAACAGCATTTCGCTTTTTATTCCGCTGCCTGGGGCAAGCCCTTCGGCTTTGCCTATATCTTTCCAGCAAAAATTTTTTCCTAACGCAAGGCCAAAAAACGATGCCAGCTTTTCCGCCGATAAAGGCATATAGGGCTCAATCAATACCGCAATGTCACGCACAAGAAAGCAAAGGCCGCGTATTACCGATTTGGCCTTTGGAGGATCGGCATTGCGCAGCCGCCAGGGTTCGGCATCCTGAAAATATTTATTTGCATACGATGTAAGTTCAAAAATTTCCCTGAATGCATCCCTAAGTTCGGCGTGTTCCAGTTTTTCTGCAATGGAATTTTCATGCTTTTGAACCGCGTTCCAAAATGCCGGATCGTCTTCTCCTTCGGGAAGTTTGCCGTCAAGATAGCGGCTAACAAAGGACAGGGTACGATTTACAAGGTTGCCCAAATTTCCAATAAGCTCGCCGTTTACTTTTTCCTGAAAATCTTTCCATGTAAAAAGGGCATCCGCTTTTTCGGGACGGTTGTAAAAAATATAAAAACGCCACACATCTGCCGGAATGCCTGTTTCCATTGTATCGGTGCCAAAAACGCCAATGCCCCGCGATTTGGAAAATTTCCCGCTTTCATAGTTAAGGTATTCGGAACTAGACATATGGTGCAGCATGGTCCAGTTGTCGCCTGAACCCAAAAGGCTGGAAGGGAATATTACCGTATGAAAAGGAATATTGTCCTTGCCCATAAACTGAAACAGCTCAACTTCGTCCGGGCTTTTCCACCAGTAATTTAAAAAATCTCGCCAATCAGAAAATTTATTGCCGTATTTGGCCTTCAATGTATGCTGCCCGTTGATAATTTCATCGCCCAGACAGCCGGTAACAGAAATGTAGCCGATTGGGGCATCAAACCACACATAAAAAACTTTATTTTCAAAACCGGGCTTTGGCACGGGAATGCCCCATTTTAAGTCACGGGTAATCGCCCGTTCCCTAAGCCCGTCTCTTATCCACGCCTGAGTCATGGCTACTGCATTATTTGCCCAAAATCCCTTTTCGCTGGCGGTTTTAATCCACTCTTCCAGCCGGTCTTTTATTTTAGGCAAATTGATGTATAAATGGCTGGTAGACTGAGGATGAGGCTTTGAACCGCACACCGAACAATGCGGGTCTTTCAAGTCGGTGGGGTCAAGCAGTTTCCCGCAGGCCTCGCATTGGTCCCCTCGGGCCTCTCCTGAGCCGCAAACAGGGCATAGGCCGCGAATGAAGCGGTCGGCAAGGAAACGTTCGCATTTTGGGCAATACAACTGCTCGACAGTCTGCTCGGTAACATAACCGGCTTTGTCGAGTTTTTGAAAAATATCCTGCGTAACCTCGGTATGGCAGGGAGCCGAGGTGCGCCCAAATATGTCAAAGGCAATATTGAACCATTGGTATATTTCAGCATGGATAACATGGTAGCGGCTGCACAGTTCGCGGGGAGATATTCCTTCTTCAGCGGCGCGGGTTTCCGTAGCCGTACCGTATTCATCGGTGGCGCAAACATACAGCGTCTCGTATTCCCGCAGCCTGCAAAACCGGGCAAAAGCATCGGCGGACAGCACTTGAATTAAATTTCCCAAATGAGGAACATTGTTTACATAAGGCAGGGCCGAGGTAATTAATCTCCGTTTCATAAATCTTCCTTTCATAATGAGAATTATAACATAAAGAAAAGGAAAATTCTACCTAAAAGTTTTCGCTATATCGCAGATGCGGCGGGCCATTTTATCCAAGGGAACCTGTTCCATTACATGACCCATTTCATACGCAACCCGGGGCATGCCGTACACAATGGCGCTTGCTTCATCTTGCCCTAATGTTATGCCCCCTTCTTTGTAAATGGTACCAAGGTGCTGCGCTCCGTCTCTGCCCATTCCGGTCATTATAACTCCCAGGGCATTATTCTGATAATTCATTGCAACCGAAGCAAAAAGCACATCAGCAGAAGGCCTATGGCCTGAAACCAAAGGGGCATCAGAAAGCCTGACTATGGGATTAAAAGTCTTTTTCTCTACCTCCATATGTTTGTTCCCTTGCGCGATTAAAATTCTTCCGGGCTGTATGGAATCGCCGTCTTCCGCTTCTTTTACCTCCAGAGGGCAAATTCTATTCAGGCTTTTTGCAAATTCATTAGTAAAGCCGGGAGGCATATGCTGCACTACCACAATCGGAACTTTAAGTCGGAATCTAAATGAGAAAAAACAACCCTTAGCGCGTCGGGACCGCCTGTGCTTATTCCTATGGCAATTATTTCAGTTTTACCGCTCTTGCGGGCCTGGACAGGCGGTTTTGCTGGTTCCGGCCTTACGCTGCTTTGGCTTAAAAGAGAAAGCAAGTCTACGCCGGTATTGCTGGGCGGCGGGGTTTTCTTCGTGTATTCCGAAGGGGAAAGCAACCTTCTCCCTTCTGCCTTACGAAATGAACTGCCGTAGCCAAACAACATACCAACAAGAGTATCCCTAACAAGATGAATGTCTTCAGATACCGAACCGGAAGGTTTTTGTATAAAATCACTGGCGCCAAGAGACAGCGCTTCCATAGTTATTTCAGCGCCTCTGCGTGCAATGGACGAAAGAATAACAACCGGAATTTTTATGCCGCGTTTTCTCCTTTCTTTTAGAAATTCAATACCGTTCATTTCCGGCATTTCAAGGTCAAGAACAATTATATCCGGATTTACCCTGGCAATTTTGTCCAGTGCAAATCTTCCGTTCATTGCTTTTTCTGCAACGATAAGACCCGGCGTCTCATCTATCATTCTTCCTATCAAGTTGCGCATTAATGCTGAGTCATCAACAACTAACACAGAAATTTCATCAGCCACAGTAAACTCCATTTACGTAAATTTTCGGTATAAGGTTGCCCACTCGGTTTTNAGGAATTCAAATTTTGTATCCATTCCGAAGAGAGATTCCGAATGACCGATAAAAAGGAATGATTTAGGCGCCATTGCGTTCCAAAAACGGTCTATTACCGCTGCCTGGGCAGCCTCATCAAAGTATATAATAACATTTCGGCACATTACAAGATCCAGGCCGCGCTGGCCGGAATCATTCTTTAAATTATGATAGTCAAATTTTATTTTTGATTGAATATTTGAACGGATATGATAACCTCCGTCTACTTTTTCAAAATATTTATTAAGATAAGCGGGAGGAATGCCATCGATTTTTGAATCGCCATAAAAACCTTCTTTGGCGATCATCAGGCATTTTAAACTTATATCGCTGGCTATTATTTCAAATTTCCAGGGGGCAGGCAATATTTCATTGAGCAGCATGGCAACAGAATACGGTTCTTCGCCGGTAGAACAGCCGGCGCTCCATATTCTAATGGTTTTATTTCCGCTGCTGTTTTTTATTTTCATTATTTCAGGAATTACAAATTTTTCCATGGCGTCAAAATGAGGCTGATTCCTAAAAAACCGTGTTAAATTAGTGGTTATTGAATCCAGAAAGTTCTTCAATTCCTCTTCGTCTGCGGAAATTAACCTAAAATATTCCCCAGGCGTTTTAATGCTTTTTTCCCGAAGTTTTTCTTTTAGCCTGCTTTCCAGTATAGCCCTGTTTGCCGGTGAAAAAGTAATGCTGCTTTTATCATAAATAAAAACACGATATTTTTCAAAATCGGCATCGCTTAGAAATTGATCCTCTACCATGAGTATATTATAAGATAGTTCGAGATACTTTGTCAATAGAATATTTTCAATTTTTCTCTTTAGAACTAAAGCTTTATGAGCTAAAGCTCTAAGAATTGATGCTGTTCAAATACCTTAATTTTTGCTTAAATTTGGGAATAGACGGCATTTTAATCTCATCTGTCGTGTAAATAATTGCTTTTTACGGAAAAATTATTCAAATACGGTTTTTACCGCAAAACACTGGTTTTTTTACTGTGTTTGGTGTATATTATGTATTAACTATGAAAAAGCAAATTAAAGTATTGTTCATCGGGCTGTTGGCCGCCGTGCTGGTTTTGCTCTTGCCGTCCTGCGATTATTTTTTAAACAATCTGCCAGGCAAATCCAATAACAGCCTTAGTTTTCTTGATGAAGGCGAATTTTATGCTCAAAATATGAACACCAGAAAATTTTATGTAGTAAAGGCAAATCTGCTTGCAGAAGGGGACCGGTGCGCCATTTGGGCCGAAAAAGGTTCTGCTGTTACCAACGCAATGGCTAACGATTTTGCAGCTAAGTTTGATAATGTTATTCGGCCAAAAATGGTTAACGCTTTTAGCGAAAAAAACCTGCCTTATATTAATAAAGGCATAACATATAATTTTGATGATATACTGGATTATGCCAACTGGCTTGCAGGCAGGGATGACAACAAACTTACCATACTATTGCTGGATATAAAAGACGAGTATAAAAAACTGGGAGATACTTATGTCGCAGGATATTTTAGCGGTGTTAACTTTTTAGAACAGGGCAGAATATCCGGAACCGATATGTACTCAAACGGCAGGGATATGATTTACATAGATACCAAGCCCGGGCTTAATCCCAGTAATATAGAAAAGACCTATGCAACTTTTGCGCATGAATTGCAGCATTTAATGAATTTTGCTTCATCAGAATATTTAAGCAGGCCTTCTTCTATGGATTTATGGATTAATGAAGGATTATCTTCACAGGCGGAACATATTTACCTTAACGGAAATCCTAAAGAAAAATGCGAATGGTTTAGAGACGATAGAAACGGGACTATAGCAAAAGGGAATAATTTTTTTGTATGGGATAACCATGCAGGAGACATGGCTATTCTTGATGAATATGCAACTGTGTATTTATTCTTCCGCTGGTTATACTTACAGGCGGATGCCGGACTGCAAGAGCAGCTTTTTAAAAACATTATTAATTCTTCCTATTCAGATTATAGATCCATTATTATGTCAACGCAAAAAATAAATGCTTCATGGGACAATTGGGAAACAGTGCTAAAGTTTTGGTTTGCAGCGAACCATCATCCTTCAAGCAGTAATTTTGGTTACAAAAATGATGATTACATTAAAAATACAATCAAAGTACATCCAATAGACGGAACAAAAATCCTGTTGGCTCCGGGCGAAGGCGTATACAGTATTATTGACGGCCCTGTCAGCCAGCCGTCAACCGGTACCGGTTATATCCGCTATGCCGGGCTGGATAAGACAAATGCAGTAAACACTGTCTCTCCGTTTAACCAGGATATGCTTCTTACCTTCAATGCAAATTCAAACAAAAATGCTTCTTCCGAACAAGGCAATCTTACCGGTACGGAAGTTCCCGTTTCCGCATCAATATCTGAAAGCGCTAATTTAGATACACATGCAGAATCGTATGTTATGGATGCATGGGATATTTTAGGACGCGGTAATGAAGAAGATATGTATCGTTTGTATTTGAAGAACCGGGGAAATTAGCCTCTGATGAAAAAAATTGCAACTGCTGCAATGACACTTGTTTTTCTGCTGACAACTGGAAACATTTTTTCTTTTGGCAAACAGGAAGAAGACACAATAGAATTAACAGCGGTAGAGGCAAGGGGAATTGTCCGTCTTGTAGGCAGCGATTTTTCTAGGTCGCTGGTAATAAGCGGAGAAAACCGGGAATGGATAATACAGGAAGACGAACAAAAAAAGTTAATGCATTTACAGCAGCAGGCTGTTGTTGTTGTTGCAGTAGAATACTATTATGACCGGTTTTATGCCAACGGCCTTCCGGCAGGAAGGCAATATTATTTAAAAAATATTATCATTATTAGTGCGGGGCAATAAGTGAATACTCTGTATCTGTCAGAAGAAAAATGTCTTTAAGCCCGTCAGTAATAATTACATCTTTATTGCTAAGGATAAAAAGAGCCTCGACGCCGGGAATGGAATCGGCAAGGGCTTTTCCGCGTTCAAGCCCCAGGGTAAAAAGCACTGTTGATAAAGCATCGCCTTCGATGGACTTTTCTGTAACTATGGAAACAGACAAAATATCGTTGTCAACAGGATAACCGTCTGCGGTGGAAAGAATGTGATGATAACGCTTCTCGTTATACATAAAATAACGCTCATACACGCCGCTGGTAACAACACTTGTATCATTAACCGAAATAATCCCAATATAGTTTTCTGTATTTAGCGGATCTTGAATGCCTATTCTCCAGGGCTTGTTTTCTCCTTTTTCCTTCCGCCATCCAATTGTTAAAATATTTCCCCCAAGATCAATAACAGCGCTGGCAACACCGCCCTCTTTGGCAATACGGGCAGCTTCATCGGCGGCATATCCTTTTGCAATTGCCCCAATATCCAGCGCCATGCCTTTTCTCCGCAGGAAAACAGTATTCTCTGCCTGGTTTATCTCTACATCCTGCCAGTTTACCAAAGCCAAAGCCCCGGCAATTTCATTTTCATCCGGCACATGCTGGGACTCAGTGCCTATGCCCCATAATTTTACCAGCGGCCCAACCGTAGGATCAAATGCGCCGCCGCTTAATTCGGCATAAAACAACGCTNTTTCCAGAACTTCAATTATATCCGGGCGAACCTTTACCGGGTTAAGCCCCGCNTCTTTGTTAATTGCTGCGATACCGGATCTAAGGGAATCGGCGGCAATTTGTATTGACAAAGAAGTTTCGCTGTCCGGCTCAAATGTGCCCATGTCATCGAATGCATTCTGAAATTCAGTTGCATTAACAGTCATTGTACGGTCAATTTCCTGGATTCGCGAAAAAATTCTTGAATAAACCTGATCGTCTCCGCTGCCGTACAAATTTATTACGCATACAGTTCCCAAAGCCAATTCAATTTGAGGTTTACTGACAAATGAATCCGAAGAATTGGCGGAATTGGCGGAACTAGGTTTTTTTGTGCATCCATTTAAAAAAAGAAAGGCNATAAAAACAGCTATAAATCCTGAATAAGATATTCCGGAAATTAAATATTTTAAACAGTTCTTTTTAATAACCATCGGACATCTCACGGTTTTTATCGCGCTGGCATAATTCCTGATACACATAACTTCGGTTCCGCAGTTTTTCTTTTATCTCTTTTGAAAACGGCATATGGCGCCAGAAGGCTCCCCGCACTTCCTTATCCAGTTTTTGTATTCCTTCGGCTTCTTTTGTCATCCAAAGAATATAATCCTGAATAAAAAATTCTTTTACGTCGCCTTTTAATTTTTGGGCTGCAAACCACTGATAGTAATGGCCGGTAAGCCCTTCTTCCATCCAGTAATAGGACGCTCTTTCCTTTGCAACTTGCCAGCGGAGATCCGCAACAGCGCTTAAAACTGCCGCATACAAATTTTTTGGATACATGGGAATCATCACGCGGCCGCGGCTTGTTGCCCTGTTATGCTTATCGAAGGGTTCCCAGCACATTCCGGAATCACCGTAAGTAGGAAGCAATACTATATACGGCACAATCCTGTGTATTTTATTTTTATAATAACGGCAGAATACTTCGGGGTCTATGCTTTCTATTTGCGCAAGCAAACTGATAACATTTTCGCGAAAACCTACATCATTTGGGCCTGAATGAAAATATTCACTGCTCAGAATAGGGAAGTGATTCCCCTGCCTGCCGATAGTCATCTTGGCCGCTTGCCTGATAGTGTCGAATTCNGCATCTATTGAACGAAGGTCAAGAATTTCCTCTCCGCCTTCATCTTCNATTTTTTCTTGCAGCATANTAACATCAGCTTCTGCCTGATTATAATCTCTTAATAAAATATTAAAGTCATGATCGCACCTTATAAGGCCCTTAAGGGTTTCCTGAATTTCAGAAAAAGTGCGCCTTTGTGAATCGCTGTANGCGGAATTTATCTCTTCAAAACCATCCTGCGGGGAANGATCGGTTATTACAGTTATAAGATCTTTCAAGGAATCTTCCAATTCGTTGCGTTCCAGATCTTTTTCCCTAAGCAGGGTTTTCGCGCCGTCCCTTTTTCCGATAGCTTTTTCCAAAAATTGCTGTACTTTCATTTGGCCTGCGGTTTTTGCAACTTTTACTTCGTCGCTCGTTGACACCCGAATAACGCCTGTTCCAACGGCTTTAAACCATTCATCCAGGTAATACACAGGCTGGTTTAGATCGCTGCTGCATATTAATTTCGCAAAGAAATTCCTGGTTTCGGCATCAGTTAAATTAGGATGCAGCAAATTAAACCTTAGCAGGTATCTTTTCGGCTCGCTTATTTTTCCGGGGGCTTTTCTGGCCACGCTGCGAAGAACTTCCCAAAAAGCGCTTATTATTTGCCCGCGGAAAACACTGCGGTCCTTTGGGTCTTTGCAATTTACATATTTTTGCAAAAGAGCATTAACCCTTTTCGCAACATCGCCCTCATTTGAAAGAGCAGTTTTGTAGTAGTTGGGATCCGCAAAGAATTTATGCGGAATTGACTCAAAGCGTTTAGTTATTTCCGGAAAACTACCCGCGCCAAGATTCGCTTCATTGTTATCATTTTGATCAGAATCATCTTCATTATCAAAATTCTCAAAGTCATCTTCCATCAAATCAGATTCTAACTCATCTTCATAGTCTGAATCTGTGTCATTATCAAAATCATTCTGTTCCATAACTAAATTATACAAGGACTGTACAAAAATGTCAATGTATGTTTAAAATATATAGCATGACAATACATGAACTTTTTTCAAACGCACGAAAAATTGTCTTTAAATTTGGCTCAAATACGCTTGCCGCTGATAACGGCAGAATTAATGTGGGTTTTTTAGAAGAATTTGCCGATCAGGCGGCAGCATTTATAAAAAAGGGGAAAAAAATTATAATTGTCTCTTCCGGCGCGCAGGCAGCGGGCCTTTCAACTCTGGGCAAATGGGAGCGAAAAAAAGATATTCATTACCGGCAGGCGCTGTGCGCTGTTGGGCAAGTGCAGCTTATGGATGCCTGGCGAAAAGCATTTTTGCCTCATAACTGTTTTATTGCCCAAATTTTACTTACCAGGGAAGATTTTTGCGATCCCATTAGAACGCTCAACATGAGAAACACCCTTTTTACCCTTGTTGATGAAGGCATAATTCCCATTATCAATGAAAATGATACCGTTTCTGTGGAAGAAATCAAAATTGGGGAAAATGACACCCTTGCAGCCCAGTCTGCAATACTCTGGAGCGCCGATCTGCTGGTGCTTTTTAGCGACATTGACGGCTTGTATTACAAAAATCCCAAGGAATTTTCTGACCAAAAATTGCTTGAGACGGTTACTGACATCAAAACTATCAAGGAAAATATTGAAACGGGCGCTACCAGCAGTTTTGGAACCGGCGGGATTGCAACAAAACTCGAAGCGGCGCAGCATGCCTTGTCTTACGGCATTCCCACTGTTCTTGCCAACGGCAAAACGCCCCGCTGCCTGGAAGCTCTTGCCGAAGGGCGCCAAAAAGGCACTGTTTTTTTGGGTTAATCTTAAACACAAGGAGTGCCTTACAATTTTTACCGTTTATTCACAAATAAGCATTTGACAAATAATTTCAAAAAAGTGTAGAATATAAAGTAAGAGAGGAAAAGTTATGGTAAACAATGATTATGTTCCTGGATTTGACGATGACAAAGATGACAGTCTAAAAATTAAAATCCAAAGCATTCTTGAAGTAGATTGTTGCTTGTTGCTTGTTTTAAATGGGTATATAGATACGTATAATTCCAATAATTTTCAAAAACGGGTTCAACATGCAATTGAAGCAGGGTATAACCGTTTAATTTTTAATTGCAGTAATTTAAATTATGTTTCATCCACCGGAATAGGTTCTTTTACTTCTTTCCTAAAATCGGTCAAACCAAAGGGCGGCGATTTAGTCCTGCTGCAGATTCAGCCAAAAGTGTTCGAAGTGTTCCAGTTACTGGGCTTTTCTCAGTTCTTTAATATTAAAGACAGCCTCAACGATTCTATTGATTTTTTCCTGGGAGAATCAGGCGAGGAAAAGAAAGCCGGTTTCGAGAAAATTTTCTTTTGCCCAATCTGTTCCAAAAAGCTAAAGGCAGTAAAACCTGGCCGGTTTCGGTGTTCAGAATGTAAGACTATTTTAGCTATTGACGAAGAAGGAAAAGTTTCCTTAGGGTGAACCTTTTTAATGAAACTGCGAAACTACGGTTTGCGTCAGTTCTGGGATGGGTATAAAAAAAATATGTGTATAAGAAAAGATACTCAGAAACAACCTGTGGAAAACCTGTTTATAACATTAGGAAACATCATGCAGGTGTATTGATTTTTATACAGTACTTGTTTTTTATAAAACATAATAAATAACACATTTTGCTAATTCATTGCCAGGCAATGAATTAGCTGTTTTAAAATATAAAATTAAGAATTATCATGCTAAAATTCATTGCTTTTTTTGCCTCGAAATCCCCATTTTTTTTATTTTCCAGAAATACCAGCTTGTGGAAAACATGTGGATAAACGGGATAAGAAAATGACAACTGCTTCTTATGATATAACAAGATAAATTCCTTGAAAGCATGATGCTAATGAAAAATTACTGTAAAAAAACAACCGTAAAACATTGACAAATACAAAAAACCGTGATATAATAAATATGAAAACTTAAGAAAATCACAGATGGGTTTTTAAGGGTGTTTTAAAGA
>WRNF01000011.1 GCA_009776715.1 Treponema sp.
TATTTTCTCCATTTTCTTGCGAAAATGTGCGAAAATACATATAAAAAGGAAGGTGTCCGAAGAAGTTCCTAACTTTTCGGACACCCCCCTCCATAAAAATAATTCTTATTTGAAAAATCCAATTTTATACCCAACATTAACCGCAATCATGTTCCAAAGATGGCTTCCGATTTTTTCATCCTTAAACTTTATGGTAACTTCTGAAAAATCCCTCAGATAACGCAGGTCCATGAATATAATTCCTTGCCCTGCCTTTACGCCAAACCCGCCGCTGACAATAAAACCAAAAGGATTATTGCCTTTTGCCGAAAAAAGTTTTTTTCCATAAGCTTCTGAGGTGGTGTATCCATTGTCATTGGTGCGTTCAACCATTGTGCTCATTACTACCGGAGCAGCGTAAACGCCTCCTCCTATTTCAATGGAAAAAATCTTCGGCCTAAGCGTGTATTTTAAAAGCAGCGGAAATAAGATATGGGTTTCCACTCCAGAATAGGTTTCCATTATCCCGGAATTCGGGTCTGTTTGCTTTGGGGCAGTGTATTTTGCTTGAGGCCCAAAATAAAAATTTATTCCTGTTCCAACAGAAAGCCACCTTGTTACTTGCCAGTCAATTTGCACTGGGTTAAGGCTGCCGCCCAAAGCAGTCACATCAGGCCCCATAATAGGGCCAAGCCCAAAACTGCCGCTAAGATATAAAATTTTGTTTTTCCAAAGTTCGTCTTGCACGGTCTCTGCAAAAATACTGCCAGATACAGTGATTGCAATGAAAATAAATAAAGAAATACGCCTTTTCATGGTATTGCTCCTTAAAAAAAATAATTTCCCGCAGGGGATACGGTTATTTTAGGAATTTATTGTTATGAGTTTTTAATAAATTATTAATGAAATATTAATTCACAAAAAATCACGCAAAACACAAAAAAATGAATTTATCTGTTGATGAAATCTATAATGGAGGTTCGCTTGGATATGTATGGCCAGCGGAGGTAGATGAAAAGGAAATTATTTTGGGAATAGTTGCATTTTAATTGATAAAATGCCGAAAATATCATATAATTATATAAATTACTTGTAACTGTTCAGTTGCCTATGTGCGAGAAATAGTTTAGTGGGGGTAGCTCGAAATAAAACCTTGTTTTTTTCGAGCGGAGGGGGTGAAAACCCCCTCCTCCAATAAAAAGCTCCAAAAAACTAGCAAAAGCTGGTTTTTTGGGGGTGGGTAGCGGGCTACCGCTACCCACAGCTGAATAATTACAATTACTTTGGGAGAATGACATGGTAGGAAGATTTATTGTTCTATTTATACTTGTTGCGGTATTAGTAGGCGGTGGATTAATTTGGTTTGATTATTTGGGCGTGATTGATGCAAAAGCTATCCCGCCGGTATCATGGTTTCACCGGCTAATAGGGACAGAAGTGCGGACACAGCCGAAAACGGCGCCCGATGAGGAAATCAGCCTTGACGCTGAAAGACTGGCAATACGGCTGGAAGCGCTGGAACTGCGAAAAATGGAAATGGACACAAAAGAGCAGGGCATCAATTCCCGTTATAATGAATTGGAGCAAATTGCCCAGGAATTGGGAGACCGGCAAATTGCGCTCGATGAATTAGAAAATTCTCTCAGCACGGAATCAAGAGAAGCCGATAATAAGGATAGAAACATCGAAGAGATCGCCCTAAATCTGATCGGAATGCCTCCGGTGCAAGCGGTGAGCATTATGGCTGAAATGGATGATCAAGACGTTATCGATGCACTCCGGAAAACGGAAAGTATTGCAAAAGCCCAGGGAAGATCGTCAATTGTGCCTTATTGGCTTTCATTGATGGATCCTAAACGGGCGGCTGAATTGCAGCGTAAAATGGCAGTAAGGCCCCTTAGCTTGTAAGTTTTGTTTCCGGAGATCAAATTTGCCGGCATTAGCCCGGCGAGGAGGTCAGGGTGGTGATTCAAACAACACCCCAAACGGAACTAACTCAACCAGGCATTCCCAATGTTCAGGAAACAAAGGCTTATGAACATGAAAAAGAATCCCTGGTAAACGGCAAACAGCAAAAAAGCAAACTGGGAGTGTTTGCAAAAATTCTTGCCGGTTTACAGAGCAAAGCTTCTGCAAAAACAGGATTGGCCGGGCCGGCTGAAAATGCTGAATTTAATCACAATAAACTACTTATCGAAACGCGTGATGCGGAAATGCCTGACATTGAAGATGCAAAACTGGTTCTAAACAAGAAAAAAACAAGAGCGGGGAAAGCAGAAAAATCTCTTGAAGATGAAAAAAATGGGGAAAATGAGCCGAATTTAGCCCTGAATTCCCATTTAGCGAATCAACAAATTGAATTTTCCCAGAAAGAAAAGAATATCTTGTCTAATGTAAACCGCTTAACCAAGCAGCCAGAGGAGCACGTTTCGCTTGAAGAAGAAAATGCCAGGCTCCGTTTTAATGCATTGCACGAAACTGAAAATAACGAAAAGTTATCTTCGCAACAGTTAGCCCAAAACAGCCAGGCAGCGGGTAATCAAAACAAAAAAGAAGCAAAAAACCGCATTAATCACAGCGAAACTGAGGCAAATGGCATGAATGCCGGCGAAAAGGCAGGCAATAATGAGACAGTGACATTGGCGGCACGGCAGGCTGCAATGCAGGCGGAGGCAAAAAAGGCCTCTGTAGCCGAAAAAAACGGGCGGAGCAAGGTTGAAGAAGCCAGGGATAAACGGCGTTCCGTTGACGGCAATTCCCGCAGCNCAGAGCTTCAGGCAGGGGACATGCAAAAAAATGCCGTTCAATTAAAGGCCGGCATGGAAAGGCCGNTTGAAGGGNCGGCAAAGGAAATTACCCTGGAACTGCGCNTGTCAAACCAGGGGCAGGAAGCCTCTTCTGCATTTGCAGATTCATCTGCAACAACAAGCTGGGAAGCTAAAGCCGGGCAGGCTTTTGAAGACATTTTGGCGCGGGAATTGCATCAGAATTTCAACAATGACATTGTGCGCCATGCCTCTGTTGCGCTTCGCGAAGGCAATGAAGGAACAATTCGGCTCGTTCTTAAGCCGGAAAGTTTAGGAAATGTAAAGATACGCCTGGAATTAGCCGAAAACAAAATAACAGGGCATATTGTTGTTCAAAGCGAGGAAGCCCTGCGTGCCTTTGAGCGGGAGATATCATCTCTTGAAAAAGCATTTGAGAAATCGGGCTTTGACGGCGCGAACTTTGAAATGTCTCTTGCTGCGGATGGCAGAGGAACGGAACAATGGCAGGGAACGGAAGCGAGCCGGGCTTTGCCTGATTATTTCGCAGCTTTACGTTATGATACGGCAGCCGAGAACATGGATGTGCCGCAATATTTTAATTTTTACGGTCAGGGAACAGGGACCGTTAATCTATTTGCATAGGAGAACTTATGAATGCATTAGAATTTAGATTAAGCACGGAAGAACAAACCAAGGTTAATCAATTCGTGAATGACTTCAACCACAGACTCAATCCCGAGCATAAGCCCCAGCAGAGCCTGGGAAAAAATGATTTTCTTAAATTGTTGCTTACCCAGCTTTCATACCAGGATCCTCTGTCTCCGGTTGAAGACAAGGAATTCATCGCACAGATGGCTCAATTTTCCACGCTGGAGCAGATGACCAGTATGTCGGCTGATTTTTCCAAGCTCACATCAATGGTAAGCGGAAGCGAAGCTGTTCAGTCATTAGGCAAAAATGTCGAAGTGATTGAAGGGGAAGAGGTAATCCAAGGCGCAGTAAAAGCGGTAACCAGAGGAGAAATTCCAATGGTGCTGGTAAACGGTTCCTATTATAACTGGAACCTTGTTAATAAAGTATTTGAGGAATAAGGAGAAAAACCTATATGATGCGATCATTATTTTCCGGTGTTTCCGGACTTCAGAATCATCAAACAAGAATGGATGTAATTGGTAACAATATTGCCAATATTAACACTACCGGTTTTAAACGAAACAGGGTAAATTTTCAGGATATGTTGTACCAACAGCTCCAGGGCGCATCCCGCCCCACCGATGAGCTTGGCGGCGTAAACCCCAAAGAAGTCGGCCTGGGCATGAGCGTGGCGTCAATTGACACCATACACCTCCAGGGAGTGCTGCAAACCACCGGTATAACCACCGATCTTGCCATTAACGGCAACGGCTTTTTTGTCCTGGATGATGCCGGGAAACAGCTTTTTACCCGCGCAGGCGCGTTCAGCATTGACGAAGCAGGGCTTATGGTGAATCCTGCCAACGGAATGAAGGTACAGGGCTGGATGGCGCAGGAAATTGACGGTTTTACCATACTGGATGTTTCAAGTCCGGTCGGGGATTTGGTCATTCCCGTTGGCTCCAAGGATCCGGCAAGGGAAACCAGCATGGTTAATTTTGCCTGCAATCTGGATAAACGAATTCCGGAAATCCCGGAAAACGCCACTCCCCTGCAGATACGTGAAGGCACCTGGACCACGCACATTGATATCTACGACAGTTTTGGCGAAAAGCACATACTTCAGGTGGAATTTTCCAAAGTACNNGGCACNCCNAACAGTTGGACTGCCGCAGTAACGGTTGATCCCCAGAATGAAGAACCCACCAATACCGCCATCGGCTTTGGAGAAGAAGCCCCTGCGGTGGGCGGCCCNACCGAGTTTACGGTAAACTTTTCCAATAACGGCACCCTGCTTTCGGCGGAAGACGGAGCGGGCAACGTTTCGGGCGGAGCCGGCCAGGTNTTAATGAATGTGGCTTATGATGTGCCGGACACCACNCCCGACGAAGAAGGCAACATTGTCAGGCAGCAATTTACCCTTAATCTTGGGCAGGTCGGCGGATTTACCCGCTCCATTACCCAATATTCCGAGGCCAGTTCATCCAAAGCGGTCGAGCAGGACGGCAGAACCATGGGTTACCTTGACAACTTCAAGATAGACCAGTCGGGCGTTATTACCGGCGTTTTTTCCAATGGGACCACNAGGCCTTTGGGACAGGTTGCCATGGCCAGCTTCGCCAATCAGGGAGGCCTGGAAAAAGCAGGCAGCAATACNTTCCGGCAAACCAATAATTCCGGCCTGGCCAACATAGGGCCATCCGGCATTGCCAGCAAGGGAATTATTGTATCCGGAGTTCTGGAGATGTCAAATGTTGATATGGCGGATCAGTTTACTGACATGATCATTACGCAGCGGGGTTTCCAGGCGAATTCACGAACAATACAGACCGCAGACCAGCTTCTGCAGGAACTGTTAACGCTAAAGAGGTAAAGGGTATTAGCGGTTAGCGGCAGTGATTAAATGCTTGCTAACCGCTAGACACTTATCATAAAAATTAGTATGATTAAAGTTAGCCGGTTAGATGGCACTGAATATTATATCAACCCTCAGCAGATTGAATGTGTGGAGGTTAANCCCGATACAACTTTGGTGATGCTTTCCGGGAAACATCATATTATTCGGGAAGAAGTAGACGATTTGTTAAAAAAAATCGAAGAACATCACCGGCGAATAAGTCCGCCCGTGTTGCAGGAGTAGAGCATGGATATAGGATCACTATTAGGTATATTCGGCGCTTTTGGAATGATTATTTTCTCCACCATTGTTGGCGGGGGAAGTTTGTTTGCAATTATAGATTTGCCTTCATTCCTTATGGTTGTTGTTGGGTCATATTTTACGCTTATGCTGGCATCCAGCTTATCTGATGCTCTGGGAATTTGGGGTATCTTTGGCCGGACATTCAGCATACCGGTATTCAATGAGCAAAGCATAATCCAAAAAATGATGGCATTTTCGGAAAAAGCCCGCCGTGAAGGGCTTTTGGCGCTGGAAGACGAACTTGAAGATTTAGACGATGAATTTATGAAAAAAGGCCTGCGCCTTATGGTTGACGGCACCGATGCGGCAGTTATCCGCGACCTCATGGAACTGGAACTTAACCAAATGCAGGCACGGCACGCCGAAAAAATAGTGCTTATCGGCAACTGGGCGGCTTTGGCGCCTGGCTTGGGAATGATTGGCACGGTTGTCGGGCTTATCGGCATGCTTCAAAACCTTGAAGACAAATCCAGAATCGGCCCTAACATGGCCCTCGCCCTTGTTACCACCCTGTACGGCTCAATTACGTCAAACCTTTTAATGATTCCTTTTGGCACTAAGCTGAAAATTCACGANACAAGGGAAACTATGGTCAAGGAAATGATAATCGAAGGCGTGCTTTCCATACAAGCCGGCGAGAATACCCGNATCCTTGCATTAAAACTGTTAGCGTACTTAACGCCGTCGCTCAGAAAAATTATGGAAGCTGAACTGATAAAAGACTAAGTCCTTTAGGACGAATCCGAGGACTTTGAGAGGTTTGTAAAATGGGAAGAAAAAAAAGAGCCGGTCCCGAAGCGCCCAATGCGCAATCATGGTTAACTACATACTCAGACATGGTTACGTTAATGCTCTGCTTCTTTGTCATCATGTTCAATCCCGATGAAACAACCATGGCTCAGTTAGACGCAATATCCACATCCATGAGGACGGGCGGAATAGGAGCCCTTCAGGGCGGCCTTACGCTGTCGCCAGGCAGAAGCGCCGAACTCGGCAATACCATTATGAATCTGCCTTCAATGGAAAAAGGCACTTTAATGGGCACTGCCCTGCGAAAAGCAGTAAGTGTTTTTTCTCCTGAAATAAAATCAAACAAGGTCCGCATTACCCATAGCGAAAAAGGGGTTGTCATTACGCTTGCATCGGATGTTTTCTTTGACCCTGCAAGCGCCCGGATCAATATTGACACATCCAGAGAAATTTTACTGCGCCTGGGGGATTTTTTATCTTCAAGAGAACTTGCGGGAAGAAAATTCAGCATCGAAGGCCACACCGATTCTGTCGCTATTGACCCAACGGGCCCCTGGCAATCCAATTGGGAACTGTCGGCAATGCGTTCCATTAATGTTTTAAGTTATCTTACCGGTTTGGGAATAGATGAAAAAAGGTTTCAGGCAACGGCTTTTTCAGATACCGTTCCTATTGCAAACAGCAATACGCCGGAGGGAAATGCCTATAACCGGCGTGTGGACATTATTATTTTAGATGATGCCCATCTTTAATCAGGAAAAAGGAATGGGATGACTGTTAAAACATTTTTCTTTACAATATTCTTCTTTAAAAACCTGGAAAAAATGCCGATTATTAAATATAAATCACATTTAAAAACTTATCTGGGTTTTTTGATGTTTATTAATATGCTATCGTTTACCATTAATTAGGTGGAGGTTTTTATATGTCAGATGCTGATGATCTTGATATGGACGGAGGAGATGCTATTGATACAGGCTCTTCAAAGAAAAAACGCGGTTTAGGGGCATTATTGCCTACCGTTTTGAAATTTGCGGCAATCGGCATTGCATTAATAATTGTTATCGTAACAGTTTGCTGGATAACCATAGATTTAATGATGCCAAGCGGAGAATCCCAAACGCCCTTATCTGGGGGCATTTCATCTCCTTATAAAGGAACACTAGAAACGCTTGATTGGTTCACCGGGCTGGGCGAAATAAGGACGCAAATATTGGACAATTGGAGCGTATCCATAAATATAAATTTAGGGTATACCAAAGGCGATTTGGAGGCATCGGGTGAACTAAGCGACAGAAGGCTTGAATTGCGGGATTTTTTACGTAATTATTTTGCAAAAAAATATATTGGCGATTTACAGCCGGATAAAGAAGAACGCTTAAAAATGGAAATTAGAGAGATACTTAATGACAGGTATCTTAATTCAGGAAAAATACGGAATATTACTTTCGACACATTCGATAGAATGGAATTATAGAAATTACAGGATGGAGGAATTATTATGATGATGAGTGACGGCGCCCTTTCTCAGGATGAAATAGATGCATTGCTTTCAGGAACAGGGGTAGATTCTTCAGGAGGCGGCAGCGCCTTTGCAGCAGTAGCAAATTCCAGTTTTTCTGAAACTGACAGGAAAACGCTGGAGACATTTTTTTCTTCAACCACCGAGGCCCAGTCATCGAATTTATCTATGATGACCGGGGTAACAGTGCTTTTAAGCAAACCTCAGCTTACTATTAACGGGCATGAAGATTTTTTAGAGCAGCTCCCTGAAACGGTAACCGTAATAAAATCGGATTTTAATTCCGGTTTCCCCGGCGACCATTTATTCATTATTTCGGAAGAAGGCGCAAAAGCCATTGCCAGCATGATGAACAAGGAAGAAAACATTCAACTGGATGAAATGGCAATGTCGGTAATTGGGGAGGTTATTTCTCAACTGGTGGGGTATCAAATAACTACATTGTCTGATAAAACCGGGAATAAATCAATATCGTCGATTCCGCCGGAAGTTAATAATATCTCTAAAAACATTATTGCTCTTCCGCCAGGAGATTTTGCAGGTTTAACTTATGAAATAGACCTTGGCAAAGGCGGCAGTTATTCGATATGGGAAGTCTTAGGACCGTCAGTTGCGATGGATATTGCAAAATCCCTTAATAATTTTAGCACGGCAAAAAGCGGAAAAGCTTCAATGTCCGCTGCACCCGCTGGAATAGGCAAAGGCGGCATGGGTTCTCCTTTTAACCAGGCCAATGTACAGTCAGTGCAGTTTCCCAATCTAATGCAGCCCCACGGCGGCGCTCAGGAAGCAAGCAATATCAGTCTAATCATGGATGTGTACATGGAAATGACGGTAGAGCTTGGCCGGACAAGAAAACTTATAAAAGAGATTCTTGCAATGGGCGAGGGAACAATCATTGAATTGGATAAACTTGCCGGCGAGCCGGTTGATATACTGGTAAACCATAAACTTATTGCCAAAGGCGAAGTAGTTGTAATTGATGAAAATTTCGGTGTCCGTGTAACTGAAATTGTGTCTCCCATGGAACGAATGCATGACATGGGCTAATTCGGCAAATGAATGAAAGGCTGGCTTCTCTCTTAAAACGCTATGATGCATTATCGGTGCTGATACAGGATGCGGATCTGGCCAAAGACCAGAAGCGCTACCGTGAGGCGATGAAGGAATATTCCCATCTTAGCAGCATAGCGTCTCTTTACAATGAAACAGAAAATTTAAATAAACAAATTAATGAAGCAAAAGCCATTGTTCAGGAAGAAACAGATGCATCAATGCGCGAACTTGCAAAAGAAGAATGCAAAGAGCTGGAAATTAAACTGCGGAATTCTGAAGAAAAATTAAAATTTCTGCTTATTCCAAAAGACCCTCTGGACGAAAAAAACATTATCATGGAAATACGGGCAGGAACCGGCGGAGAAGAGGCGGCGCTTTTTGCCTCTGACCTGTACCGTATGTATTCCCGTTTTGCCGAAACAAAGGGCTGGAAATTCGAGATAATGAATTCAAACGAGACCGAACTGGGCGGAATAAAAGAAATTATTTTTTCTGTCAGCGGCAGTAATGTGTTCGAAAATCTTAGGTATGAATCCGGGGCCCACCGTGTGCAAAGAGTTCCAACGACGGAATCCTCCGGCAGAATCCACACCTCGGCGGTAACGGTGGCGGTGCTGCCCGAAGCGGACGAAACTGAAATTGACATTAAGCCGGAGGACCTGCGCATTGATGTTATGCGCGCGGGCGGCCCCGGCGGCCAATGCGTAAACACCACCGACTCTGCGGTAAGGATAACCCATCTCCCCACCGGCCTTACCGTCCATTGCCAGGATGAAAAAAGCCAAATAAAAAACAAAGCTAAAGCCATGCGCATTTTGCGCGCCCGCATTTTTGAATTGGAATCGGCCAAAGCCGCCGCAGAACGCGCCGAGTTCCGCAAGACACAGGTTGGCTCAGGCGACCGTTCCGAGCGGATCAGAACCTACAACTTTCCCGACAACCGCGTTACCGATCACCGTATCGGCCTAACGCTGTACAAGCTCGACCGGATCATGGAAGGCGAGACAAGCGAAATTTTTGACGCGCTTAAATTATCGGCGCATGCAGAATTGCTGGGTTCCGCCGGCTCATTGTAATGACCGTCCGCCAGGCCCTTGCCGAAGGAAGCGCTGCTCTTTCGGCGGCAGGCATCGACAGCCCCGGCCTTGACTCATCGCTGCTCCTTGCCCATGCGCTTGGCATCAGCCGTACCTTGCTTTTAGCCGCCGCCCCCAATCCGCTGGATGATGCGCCTCTTGCCATGTTTCACAGCTTACTTGAAAGGCGGCAGGCCGGGGAATGTACCGCATACATACTTGGCAGGAAGGAATTTTTCGGCCTGGAATTTCTGGTAAACCGGTCGGTACTGGTTCCCCGGCCCGAAACAGAAACATTGGCGGAAGCGGCATTGCACATAATTGCAAACGGGAAATGGCCTGCGGCAAAGCAGCCGCTAAAGGCCCTTGATCTGTGTACCGGCTCGGGAGTTCTTGCGGCCGCTTTGAAACACCGCCTGCCGGAACTTGAACTATGGGCATCGGACATTTCCGCCCAAGCGCTTGAAATTGCACAGGCAAATGCCCGCCGCCTTCTGCCGTCCGCTTCCATTCATTTTCTGCAGGGCAATCTTTTCGAAGCCCTCCCGCAGCAGGCCGTGTTTTCCCTTATTGTAAGCAACCCGCCTTACATTCCCTCCGCTGAAATACCGGGCCTTCCCCCCGAAGTCCGCAGCGAGCCTATCCTTGCACTGGACGGCGGCAGCGACGGCCTTGATCTTATCAGAAAAATTATTTCCCATGCCGGGGATTATCTTTGCTGCGGCGGTTTTTTGCTGCTGGAAGCCGATCCCCGCCAGATGAAGGCAATTGCCGCCCTTTTTAAAAAATGCGGTTTTCAAAACATACAATGCTTTAAGGACCTTGCCGGAAGGAACAGGGTAATAAGCGGGGAAAAAAATGATTATGAAAAAAGCAGCCGTTACACAAATTTACACACAAGTCCGGCAAGCTCAATAAAATGAACCTAAAAAATAATTAGTTACGCGGCATCCCCATCCGAGCCGAATGGCATCATCGCATCTGGTAATATGCGGATACCTTCATTATCCGGCACAATATATTTAGTATCTGTCCACAAAGTCGGTTACTTTGTGGACAGACCTTGTATTGTTTTTCTTAAGAATCTGTAATATATTATATATTATATCAAGGAAAAAGAAAAATAAGAAAGCCTGTATTCAGCTTTTTGGCATTTTTATTCTTTTTACTGGCGAATGAATACCAATAATTCCGGGAGGCCTTAATTTTGCAGAAAAAGGGAAAAAAAACATGGTTCACAGCATACGGCAAAAAAATGAAAAAGCTGCAAACCAGGTTTATAGACATAAAAGCTAAAAATTTTAAATCCCGCCTGGCGGCGCTTCTTAGCGCTGGTTTATTGGGAGCTTTTTCGCTTGTCTTGACCCTGTCGCTTATCGGTTCCGTTTTCGATATTAAGGCAATTAATCCGTTATTCGGATCCTTTTTTTCCAATACTTATGGGATTCTTGCGTTTTTTATTCCGGCTTTTTTCGGTTATGCCGCTTTTCTTTTAGCCGATCCGCGCTGGAAACCAGAGAGGTTGTATATTTTAGGGGTGTCGTTATTTCCTTTTTTAACACTTGGAATAGGTTTTATCATTACCCGTGATTTTGAATTTTTTTCAATAAACTCATCCTTTTTAAGCGTTATTGGAAAAATTGGCTTTGGTTTTTTTATTGTTTTTATTACTTTGCTGGAGCTTGTCTTTTTAAGGCTTTTGTGGAACAGATTATTTCCTCTGATTAATATCAACGGAAAAAAGAAAAGAATATGGCGCAGTAAAAAAGGGCCAATGCTTCTGCCGCCGCCAAAGCCGAATTTAAAGCAAGTGTATACCGATGCCGCTTCCGGTTATATAAGAATGACAAAGCCTGCTGACAATGAAGAAAATGAGAGTGATCAAATAGATGATGAAAATGACGATGATGGAATAAACGATGAAATAAATGACGAAAATGAAAATAATGATACAGCAGAAACAATAGAACTGCATTTGCCTCCAATGCGGCCCTTGCATACTCCGCTTGCAATTGAATATCTTGGCGATAAAAAAAAACACTCTAATGAAAATTACAGCCGAAAACCGGGGAGCTTAACAAACAGCGTGGAACGGGCACTGGAAGAGGCAGAAATTATTGCGGCAATTCATAGTGAAAAGATACGTAAAAAATTCTCGGACGCACATTTTTCACATTCCAAAAAACGGAACTACAGCGTGCCCCTGGAAATTCTTAACCAATACCCGGACGGTGAATACTGGGTTATAGATCAGGCCACCCGCGATGCGGCGCTTATACTTAAAGGAACGCTTGAAGAATTTAAAATTCAGGCGGAGGTTACCGGAATTCGCAAAGGACCGGTAATTACCATGTTCGAGATTCTGCCTGCGCCCGGCGTTAAACTTTCCCGCATTGTAAATTTGCAGGACAATATCGCCTTACGTTTGGCTGCGTCATCGGTGCGCATTGTGGCACCCATTCCTGGAAAGCATGCCGTGGGAATAGAAGTGCCTAATGCAAGGCGGAATATTGTTTCGTTTAGGGAAATTATCGAAGGGGAATTGCAGCGCGAGGGAAAAAAACCTGAGATTCCTGTTGTCATGGGAAAAAATATTTCCGGCGAAGCGCTGACCATTGATCTTACGCAAACGCCGCATCTGTTAATTGCAGGCGCAACAGGCGCCGGTAAATCCGTCTGCGTCAATTCAATAATTCTTTCAATCCTGTATCAACTGTCGCCGTCTGAATGCCGCTTGATTCTTATTGACCCAAAAATTGTGGAACTTAAACTGTATAACGATATTCCCCATTTATTAACGCCGGTAATTACCGAACCCAAGCGGGCCTTTCAGGCGCTGCAGTACTGTATTTTCGAGATGGAACGCCGGTATGCCTGCCTGGATAAAATGGGGGTAAGGGACATTCGCAATTACAACAAACGGATAAGGGAAAGAAACATCGCTCAGGAAGCATTGCCGTATATGGTAATAATTATTGATGAATTTGCAGACCTTATGGCAACAACCGGCAAGGAACTGGAATCCACTGTTGCCCGCCTTGCCTCCATGAGCCGCGCCGTGGGCATTCACCTTGTGCTGGCAACCCAGCGGCCTTCCATTGATGTAATCACCGGGCTTATAAAAGCCAACATTCCCAGCCGCATTGCATTTATGGTTGCCAGCAAGATTGATTCAAGGATCATTATCGACATGGTTGGAGCGGAAAAATTGCTGGGCAAAGGCGATATGCTCTATTCCGGCGTTGTTGATCCCTTTCCCATTCGCATGCAGGGCGCATTTGTTTCGGAAGAAGAAGTCGAGGCGGTAGTAGACCATGTTAAAACATTGGGCGAGCCGGACTATATTGACGATGAAATATTTTTCGATGATGATGATGACACTGGGCCTTCGCTTTTTTCAGACGGCGAAGATCCGTTATACGAGAAGGCATTGGAAATTGTGTTTCAGCAGGGAAAAGCCAGTGCCAGTTTTATACAGCGCCGTTTAAAAATCGGTTATAACCGCGCAGCCCGCCTTGTGGAAGAAATGGAACAAAGAGGTGTTGTCGGCCCTGCTCAAGGTTCAAAACCAAGAGAACTTTTACGCGGAATGTAACAATGTCTTTTTATCCTCTCCACTATCTGCCTTCCGGCCATGTTATTATCATTCCTGAAGACGACTGCGACAGGCTGGTCGACTCCCTGCTTGTAACAAGTTACGCGGAGGAATTTTGCGTGGCGCTTGATTTTGATGAGGATTTTATTATCCAGATGATGGAAGCAGGGTTTTTAATTATGTCCGCTGAATTTAAGGAACCCGGGGTTGAAGAAAAAGCCCCTTTTTATTTACTGCTTCCCAAGCTTCACCTAACAAGGTCGACGCTGTTTTTTTCTGATCTGCATATCAAAAAAAGCATCATTCGTTTTCTGCCCCGGTATGAGCTGCATGTAGACAGGGATTTTGATTGCATCCTTGATGCCTGCGTAGAGACCCACGGTTCTGACTGGCTTACCCCGCCTCTTGTGGAAATGCTTAAGCGCCTGCACCGGAAAAAAGGCATACGGACAAAACCTGTTTCTTTCGGAGTGTACCGGGACGGCGAACTTAAAGCAGGCGAAATAGGGATAGTCATGGGGAGAGTGTATACCAGTTATTCCGGTTATTGCAGGGAAAATAACGCGGGAACTGTGCAGATGATCCTTATGGCCCAATGGCTCAGTGAAACAGGTTTTGCTTTTCTTGATTTTGGAATGCCCCTGGATTATAAAACTAATTTGGGAGCCAGGAATATTGATCCGCCTTCGTTTGTAGAGTTGTTTCGCTCAAGCCGGGATTAAACCGCCGCACCTGCTTGCGCCTGACTGTCCTGTCTACCGACAGTCAGGCACAGACAGGGCAGGCAGGCCGCCACCGCAGCGAACCATCTACAAGGTAACTTTTGAAACTATAGTTAATAGCCCACGGATTTACACGGATTATCACGGATTATTTTTAAATTTTAATTCTTAAAATCCGTGGAAATCCGTAAAATCCGTGAAAATCCGT
>WRNF01000012.1 GCA_009776715.1 Treponema sp.
CCGGCCCCCCCCCCTATGCTTTGCGCCAATTGCAGGGGGAAAGTAAGTATTGAAGAAGCAAAAATAACAGGGATAACCCCGGAAGGATTAATTTTGAAAGGGATATAGGTATTCTGTGAACCGTACATCTTTCTTCCCACAACCCGTTTGGCATAATTTACCGGAATTTTACGCTGCCCTTGCTGTTCATACACTACCAGCGTAACAACTGCCACAAACATAAAAAGAACCATAATTACATATACCGCATTTAATGTACCGTTGCGCACCGCGGTAATAAGATCCCATATAGCAGCAGGCAAACGCGCTACAATGCCGGCAAAAATCAACAGGGAAATGCCGTTGCCTATGCCCCGTCTGGTTATTTGTTCGCCTATCCACATAAGGAACAAAGTGCCCGCAGTAACGGTAAGCATGGCAATAAAGGTAAAGGATCCCATGCCGATATTAAGAAGATTGGGGATACTCTGCGCATACCGGGTAACTGCAAAAGACTGAATAAGGCTTACCCCAACAGTGCCGTAGCGCTGCCATTTTTGAATTTTTTTCCGCCCCCCATCCTCCTGCGATATCTTCTTTAGCCGCGGGAAGACAATTAAAAGGAGCTGCATAATAATAGACATAGAAATATACGGCATTATTCCCAGCATAAATACGGAAAAATTGGAAAATGCGCCTCCTGCAAAGAAGTCAAGGTAGGCAACCAGGCTGCTGCTTCCTGCTCCTGTTACACTGTCAAAATAATTTACAAGAACCCGTGCATTAATTCCTGGAATAGGAAAAATTGCTCCTATCCTGAACACCACCAGCATGCCTACGGTGAACAGAATTCGTTCTCTTAGTTCTTTGACCCTAAAAATGCCGATTACCGGATTAGCCATTGTTCTTCCCTTTTTTGGGTTTAATTTTTTTCGCCGGAGAAATAATTGAAATACTTCCTCCCGCATTTTCAATTTTTGCTTTTGCCGAATCAGAAACAGCGTTAACCTTAAAATTTAACTGCTTGGTAAATTTGCCGTTTGCAAGAATTTTTACCGGCAAAGTCTTTTTAATTAAGCCCTTTTTAATTAAGGAGCTTTTCTCGACTGTTTCAGTTGCTTCAAAACGTTTTTCGATTTTGTCAAGGTTGACAATCTGCCATTCTTTTTTGAAAGGATGATTAGAAAAACCGCGCCGTGCAAGCCTTCTGTAAACAGGCATCTGCCCGCCTTCAAAACCGATATATGTTTTCCCGCCGGAACGTGCCTTTTGCCCTTTATTGCCCTTCCCCGCAGTTGTTCCTCTTCCGGAACCCTGCCCACGGCCAAGAATCCGTTTTTTCTTGTTTGCGCCGTCAGGAGCATGTAAATCAAAACTGTGCGCCATTATGCCATTTCCTCCACAGATACCAGATGAGCCACTGCCTTAACCATCCCCAGCACCGATGGGCAGGCTTCCAAAACATTGCTGGAACCAATTTTTCGCAGGCCAAGTGAACGGACAGTGGCGCGCTGCTTTGGAAGGCACCTGATTGTGCTCCGTACCAGACTTATCTTTATTTTCGCCATATTAACCCCAAAAATCATTCAGGGACTTGCCCCGGTTTTTTGCTATAGTTTTGGCATCCATCATTTTGCTTATGCTATTGAAGGTTGCTTTTACCACATTATACTGATTTGCAGCGCCAATGGATTTAGACAAAACATCGGTAACGCCTCCCGCTTCCATAATTGCCCGCACAGGCCCGCCGGCAATTATTCCAGTCCCCGAACAGGCCGGTTTTAGCAGCACCTGAGACGCTTTAAAAAATCCGGTAACCTCGTGGGGAATTGTTCCGTTTTTTACCGGCAGTTTAACCATGTTCCCCTTCGCTTTTTCAACGCTTTTCCGGATTGCCTCCGAGACATCGTTCGCTTTGCCAAACCCGTAACCGACATTGCCTTTGCGGTCGCCTATGACGGTAAGCGCCGAGAAAGAAAAACGGCGCCCCCCTTTAACCACCTTTGCGGTGCGGTTTAATTTTACCAGTTTTTCGATAAATTCTTTTTCAACAGGTTCCCTGTCCCTGTCTCTGTCCCTGTCCCGCCCGCGGTCACGGTATCTGCGGCCTTCATGCCTGTCCTCGCCGTTTTGTTTTCGCGCAGAAATGATTTCTGCTTCAACATTGTCAACTGCATCTTCATTTGCAGTGTCAATATTTTCATTAACAATATCATCTTTTTCTTCTATTGTTGTATCCATTGTATCCATTGTATCCATTGTATCCATTGTATCCATTCTAACCTCTAGAATTTAACCCCGGCCTTACGGGTGCCATCGGCCAAAGCTTTGACCACGCCATGATAAAGATATCCGTTGCGATCAAAAACAACGGAATTAATGTTTTTTTCCAACAAACGTTTTCCCATAATTTCGCCAAGTTGAGCAGCCCCCGCTACAGTTGCCTTAATATCCCGCAGGTCTTTTTCCAGAGTGGAAATGGATGCCAGGGTATGCCCTTTTTCATCGTCAATGGCTTGTGCCGAAAGCCTGCGGTTGCTTCGCGTAACAGTCATCCTTGGACGCTGAGCTGTGCCGGATATTCTCTTGCGAATGTGAATTTTTCGTTTAAGCCGTTTCCGGTCTTTTTCCAACATCTTTCTTAACATATCTTAACCTTATACCTCTTATAGTATACAATTTTCAGTCTATTTAACACCTGATTTCCCTACTTTCCGCAGAATTTTTTCATTTTCGTAACGGATGCCCTTGCCTTTATAGGGTTCAGGCGGCCTTAATTTACGAATCTGCGCGGCAAGCTCCCCTACCTGCTGTTTATCAATACCGGAGACTGAAACTTTGCTTCCCTCCACGGTAATGGTAATGCCGTCGGGAATGCCAAAATAAATGTCGTTGGAATACCCCAGCCTTAAAATAAGGATTTTATCTGCCAACTCTGCGCGGTATCCAACTCCGGTAATTATTAAAACTTTGGTAAAACCGGCAGAAACCCCGGTTACCATGTTGTTTAACAGATTACGGTATAAGCCATGGAATGCCTTTGTTTGTTTTTCTTCGTTTGCCCGCTTTACAATAATGACATTGCCATCCTCTTCAAAGCTAATGACAGGATGATACTTTTGGCATAATTTTCCTTTTGGGCCTTCAACGGTTATTAGATCAGGGGCAAAAGAAACCTTTACTCCCTGCGGAACATTAACCGGTATTTTTCCGATTCGCGACATATTCTTCCTTTACCATACAGAGCAGATAATCTCGCCGCCAACTTTTTTTTCAGCGGCTTTTCTGCCGGTTGTTACCCCCTGAGATGTGGACACAATCAGGGTTCCATATCCATTATACATTCTGGGCATATTTTTATAACCCATGTACACACGGCGTCCCGGTTTAGATATTTTTTCTATACCGTGAATTATTGGAGCAGTTGCATCATCGTATTTCAGGAAAACACGAATAACGTTTGCACCCTCCTGGTTAGACTTCTTAAAATTTTTGATATACCCCTCTGTTTTTAATATCTTGACTATCTCAAGTTTTAACCTGGAGGTAGAAATATCAACCTTTTCATGTTTTGCCATTCCGGCGTTCCGGATTTTGGTCAACATATCAGCAACGGGATCAGATACACTCATCCTTTCCTCCTACCAGCTTGATTTGGTTACGCCGGGTATTAACCCTTCGCTTGCAAGTTTGCGGAAGCAAAGCCGGCACATTTCATATTTCCGCAGATACCCTCGCGGCCTTCCGCAGATACGGCAGCGGTTCACCTTTCGGGTTTTATATTTTGGCGTTCGAAGCGCCTTTATTATCATTGCTTTTCTTGCCATTGAACACCTCTTCTCATAATTTACCCCCTGCTATTTCCTAAACGGCATGCCAAATTTTCCAAGGAATGCCTTAGCTTCTGCATCGGTATTTGCCGTTGTAACAATACAAACATTTAGTCCTGCTATTTTTTCAATTTTATCAAAATCAATTTCAGGAAAAATAATCTGTTCTTCNATTCCNANTGAATAATTTCCGTGCCCGTCAAACGCATTTCCGCTAATCCCGCGGAAGTCTTTAACACGTGGAAGGGCNACATTAACCAGGCGGTCAAAAAATTCGTACATCCTTGTGCCGCGCAGGGTTACTTTCGTGCCAATTTCCTGCCCTTCCCTGATTTTAAAATTGGCAATGCTTTTTCGGGCCTTGGTTCTAATTGCTTTTTGACCGGTTATTTGACTTAAGGTGGATACCGCTTCGTCCATTAACTTTTTGTTTTGCAATGCCTCGCCCACCCCCATGCTTACCACTATTTTTTCAAGCCTAGGTATCTGCATTGGGGATTTATAATTTAATTCTTTGAATAATTCCGGAGCAATTTGTTCGGTATACATTTTCTTTAACCGGGGTATGTATTTATCGCCCATTATAATGCCTCCCCGCACTTTCGGCAAATTCTTGCTTTGTCTTTGCCGTCAATTTTATACCCGATTCGGGTTGGACCGCATTTTTTGCATATTATCATTAAGTTTGAGCTGTGAATTGCCGCTTCAATTTCGATTATGCCGCCCCTGTCCTGCTGGTTTCTGCGTTTTTTGGCTTTTTTAACCATGTTAGCCCCTTCCACCAAAATACGGTCTTTCTCCCGCAGAATCTTCAATATTCTTCCTCGCTTGCCCTTGTCTTTGCCTGCGATTATCATAACAGTGTCTTCTTTTTTAAGTTTGAATTTATGCGCTTCCTGCTTCATACCTATCTCCTACAAAACCTCCGGGGCAAGGGACACTATTTTCATATATTCGCCTTTTTCCCTTAATTCCCTTGCAACGGGGCCAAAAATCCGTTTCCCTTTGGGATTTAACGCCGCATCAATAATAACGCAGGCGTTGTCGTCAAAGCGTATGTATGTCCCATCGGGACGGCGGTATTCTTTATGGGTCCTCACCACAACAGCTTTCTCTACCGTCCCCTTTTTAATACTGGAAGTAGGCAAAGCTTCTTTTACAGCCACAACAATAATGTCGCCAATGCTTGCATAACGGCGTTTGCTGCCTCCCAGAACCTTAATGCACTGGACTCTTTTTGCTCCTGAATTGTCAGCAACATTCAGGAATGTTTCCACCTGTATCATTTCTCCAATTCCCCTTATTTGGCCCGCTCGATGATTTCTACAAGCTTCCAGTGTTTTTCCCTGCTCAGGGGCCGGCATTCAATAACACGAACCCTGTCGCCGGTTTTAGCATCATTTTTTTCGTCATGGGCTTTTACTTTTTTTGCCCGTTTAACGTATTTTTTATAAAGAGGATGCAATTTTAATGTTTCGATGCTTACCACAATGGTTTTCATCATTTTATCGCTTTTGACAATCCCCACAAATTCTTTTTTTCTCGTCTTTACCCGATCAGTCATTATTTTGCCTCCGCAGTTTGGGCATTCTTAAACGCTTGAATTGCCGCAGCTTTTTTATCCGCCGTTTCCTGCTCATGGATAAGCGTATTGAGCCGGGCAATTTGCCTTCGCATGTTTCGTTTTTGCAAAGGATTATCCACATGGCCTATAACCATTTGAAAACGCAGGTCCATGTACTTTCTTTTTAATTCATCCCGCTTGGCCTTAAGCTCGGAAAAGGAAAGGTTTCTGAAAGAATTTTTCACTGTTGCGCTCCTAAGCCCCTAATTCCATATCGGAACGGGCGGCAAATTTAGTTTTAATGGGAAGTTTAGCGCCGGCAAGGGCCATGGCTTCTTCGGCAAGCGTGCGGTTAATGCCCCCGCCCAGTTCAAACATTACCGTTCCCGGTTTAACCACGGCAACCCAATGCGAAGGGCCGCCTTTCCCCTTGCCCATGCGGGTTTCCGCCGGCTTTTTGGAATAAGGTTTGTCCGGAAAAATTCGTATCCATATTTTCCCGCCGCGTTTTATGTGGCGGTTTAGGGCAATACGAGCCGCTTCTATCTGCCGGTTGGTAATCCACATCCGGTCCAAAGCTACCAGGGCGTAATCGCCAAATACAATTGTATTGCCGCGGGTAGCATTCCCTGGCATATTGCCTCGCTGCACCTTCCGGTGCCTTACGCGTTTTGGGCTTAACATATTCGACTAACCCCTTCCTGAAGGAAAACGTTCCCGGCGTTTGCGAACCAATGCGCCGGCGTCTTCTTTTTGTTCTTTGCCGTATTTCATGCCATTGTACACCCACACCTTAACCCCAATAGAACCAAAGGTGGTATGCGCTTCGGCAAAACCATATTCTATATCAGCGCGTAAGGTATGCAAGGGTATTCTTCCTTCTTTGGCTTCTTCGGTGCGGGACATTTCTGCGCCGCCGAGCCTTCCGGAGATTCTTACTTTAACCCCCTGGGCATTGCCCTTTTTTATTGCGCTGCTGATTGACTGTTTCATAACCCGCCGGAATGATGCCCGCGCAATAAGCTGGCGGGCAATATTTTGCGCAATGATCTGCGCGTTGCCGTCGGCGTTTCTAATTTCTTTAATTTTAATTAGCACTTTTTTATTTACAATTTTCTGAAGATCAGAACCGATTTTTTCTATGTTGGCGCCCTTAACCCCAATTATTACACCGGGCCGCGCGGTATGAATGGTAATGGTTATCCGCTGCGGATGCCTGATTATTTCAAGCTCTGCGATATCAGAGCCTTTTGTTTCCGGCATTTCCAGAATATGCTTACGGAGTTTTAAGTCTTCATGCAGAGTTGCAGCGTATTCTTTAGAGTCAACATACCAGCGGGAAGACCATGTTCTATTGATACCAATTCTAAGCCCAATCGGATTAACTTTTTGTCCCATTATTTATCCGCCTTTTTGGAAGGTTTTTCTGAAGCTTTTTTTACCTCGTCAATTACCACAGTTATATGGCACATACGTTTTAATAAACGATCGGCCTGCCCCCGGCCGCGGAGCCAAATCCTTTTAAGCCTGGGGCCGTCATCGACATATATTTCACGAATATACAGCATATCTTCGTCAAGTTTTTTGTTATTCTCCAAAGCGCTTGCTGCCGCCGATTTTACTGTCTTTTGAATATACCGTGCGCCTTTCTGCGGCATATTATCCAAAAGCAAAATTGCTTCCGGGTATGATCGGCGGCGGACAATATCTGCCACTGGCCTGATCTTATGGGGCGATCCCATAAGAAATTTGCTGACTGATTTAAAACCGGATTTCTTTTCCATTTATTCCAACCTATTTTCCGCCGGCTTTTTTATCCGATCCCGCATGCCCGCGGAAAATACGGGTGGGAGCGAATTCGCCGAGTTTATGCCCAACAAGGTTTTCCGTAACATATACGGGAATCCATGTTTTGCCGTTATGCACCGAGATAGTTCCGCCGACCATTTCCGGAATAATCGTGGAACACCGGGAATATGTTTTAATCATTCTTCGTTCCCCGGATTTGTTTAATTCCAATACCTTTTTATAAAGGCTCTTTTCAATAAATGGGCCTTTTTTAACGGACCTTGACATACTTCCTTCCTACTTTTTCTTTGGGCGGCTTACAATAAACCGGGAAGAAGGTTTATGCTTTTTCCTGGTTTTATAACCTTTGGTCGGCTGGCCCCAGGGGGTAACAGGATGAATTCCCTTGCTTTTTCCCTCGCCGCCGCCATGCGGGTGATCCACCGGGTTCATGGCCATGCCGCGGACGGTAGGGCGAATGCCCAGCCACCGGCTGCGGCCTGCTTTGCCCAACGATGTGTTCATATGATCTTCATTGCCCACTGTGCCGATTGTCGCATAGCATTTTTTAAATACCAGGCGCACCTCGCCGGAGGGCAATTTTATGGTAACGTAGTTTCCTTCCTTGGCGGCAATAAGCGCCCCGGTTCCCGCAGAACGAACCATCTGGCCGCCTTTGCCCAAGGTAAGTTCCACGTTATAAACAGTAAATCCTAACGGAATATTCTCCAAAGGCAAGGCATTTCCGACTTCGATAGGGGCATTTGGGCCGCTGACAATTGTTGCCCCTGTTTTTAGGCCTTTTGGGGCAATAATGTAGCGCTTTTCGCCGTCTTTATAAAAGATAAGGGCAATGTTGGCACTGCGGTTTGGATCATACTCGATTGAAGCAACTTTGCCCGGAATGCCGATTTTATCGCGTTTAAAATCAATTATGCGGTACCGGCGCTTATGGCCGCCGCCCTTATGCCGCACGCTGATTCTGCCGTTTGAATCGCGGCCGGCTTTTGCATTGCGCCCGGAGGTAAGGGATTTTTCCGGTTTTGCGCCGCGGGTCAAATCGGAAAAATCCAAACTGACCCATTGCCTCATGCCCGGCGTAATTGGCCTATATGTTTTTATGCCCATTCTATCCCCCTACACGCCTTCGAAAATTCCAATCTTTTCATCTTTGGAAAGCCTTACGATTGCTTTTTTCCAGGACGAAGTATATCCCTTGCGGTAACGCAGCCGTTTTGGCTTGCCGCCCACTACCATAACATTGCATGCAATTGGATGCACATTAAACATCCTGCGGACTGCTTCTTTTATTTGCAGCTTGTTTGCCGAAGGATCAACCTTAAACACGTATTTTCCCTGTTCGCGTAATAAATTTGCTTTCTCTGAAAGCACAGGTTCTATTAAAATATCTTCATAATATTTCATTATTCAGCGGCCTCCTCTGCGTTTGAACCATAAAAACCATTGAGTTTTTTTGCGGCAGTTTCCAGCATTAGTATCTGCCGCCCGTAGAATAAATCATGCGCCCTTAGGCGGTTATATGAAAGATAACGTAACCAGGGGATATTGGATGCTGCCCGCTTGATCATGGAATCATCATCTTTTAGAATAAGCACTGTCCGCACTCCGGGCTGAAAATTATTCAATAAACCGGCAATATCTTTGGTTTTTCCCGATTCAATAGAAAAATCTTCAATGATTGTAAGCGTATCGCTATGGGCTTTTAAGCTTAGAATGCTTTTCATTGCATGGCGTTTCGCTTTTTTATTGATTGAATAGGAATAATCCCGCGGTTTCGGCCCAAAAATTGTTCCGCCTCCCACCAAAAGGGGGGATTTTTTATCGCCGCGCCGGGCGCGTCCCGTTCCTTTTTGTTTATAGGGCTTTGCATTTGAACCGTGCACTTCGCTGCGTCCTTTGGTGCAGGCATTCCCCTGCCTTTTATTGGCAAGCTCATTGTTAATGGCATACCAAATTAAATCTTCATTTACCGGAATATTAAAAACATCATCGGCTAATTCCATAGTGCGTAATTCTTTTCCTTCTGTTGAAAATACTTTATAGTTCATCGTATGCCGCCTACTTCTTCACCGCAGCCCGTATAAAGACCAGGCCTTTGTTAATGCCGGGAACAGAGCCCCGGACCAATATAAGTTGTTTTTCCATATCCAGTTTTACCACACGCAGCGTCAAAACAGTAACTTTTTCACGGCCCATGCGGCCGGGAAGTTTTGTGTTTTTAAACGTTTTGCCGGGATACGTTGCCTGGCCTGTGGAACCCGGCTCGCGGTGAAACTTGGAACCGTGGGTCTTGCGGCCCCCGCTAAAACCGTACCGTTTCATGACGCCCTGGAATCCCTTGCCTTTGGAAACGCCCGACACATCCACATAACGAATGCCTTCAAAAAATTCAACGCCTAAGGAATCTCCCACAGCCACTTCTTTTTCAAAATCCCGCAGTTCCCTGATTTTCTTCTTAGGAGCAATGTCAATCTCTCTGATAATTCTTTTGGGGAAATTGCGTTTTTTTTCTTTTTTGGATGCACCCTCTTTGGATGCGGCAGCCGCGTTTTTTTCCTCTGGAACTTTAGTTTTAGCAAATTGTCCCGCATATGATTTTGTGAGCCTGTTTACTTTTGCTTCATCCAAGCCGACAACGACGGCATTGTAACCGTCAATTTCCTTTGTTTTATTGGCAATGACAATATTGGGGTCAACACGAATAACCGTTACCGGCATCATGTTGCCCGCTTCATCAAACACCTGAGTCATTCCTACTTTTTTGGCAAACAGCCCTAACATTCCGGTACTCCAATTAGCAACTTTACTATTGCTTGATCTCCACGTCCACGCCGGCAGGAAGCTCAAGCTGCATCAATGAATCCATAACTTCGCTTGAAGGATTGATAATATCTATCAGCCGCTTATGCGTAAGCATTTGGAACTGTTCACGGCTTTTCTTGTTCACATGAGGCGAACGAAGCACCGTGACTTTATTGATGCGGGTAGGCAGCGGAATTGGCCCGGTAACTTTCGCTCCGGCTTTTTGCACTGCCTGAACAATAGAATTAGCGCTTTGATCTATTAATTCCACATCGAAACCGCGTAATTTTACGCGAATTCCTTCCTTAGCCATTATTCCTCCAATCCGGCGTCTTATACACCAAGCCGCCGGACAATTCCTTAAGAAACAAAGCCCATAAGGACTTTATTCCCTTACTCAATTACTTCTATTACCTGGCCGGAAGCAACTGTCTTGCCGCCTTCGCGAATAGCAAATTTAAGCCCTTTTTCCATTGCAATGGGATGGATTAACTCGCCGAAAATTTCGCTGTTATCGCCCGGCATAACCATTTCCTTGCCTTCCGGCAGTTTTACCGTGCCGGTAATGTCGGTGGTTCTAAAATAGAACTGCGGACGGTATCCGGTAAAGAAAGGACTGTGGCGTCCGCCTTCCTCTTTTGAGAGGCAGTAAATCTGCCCCTTAAATTTGAAGTGAGGCGTAATTGAACCGGGTTTGGCAAGAACCTGCCCGCGTTCAACTTCTTTCTTTTCTATGCCGCGAAGCAAAGTGCCGACATTGTCGCCGGCCTGCGCTTCTTCCAGTAATTTATTGAACATTTCAATTCCGGTGATGGTGGTCTTTTTTGTCGGCCTAATTCCTACAATTTCCACTTCTTCCATCATTTTAAGAATGCCCCTGTCCACTTTGCCGGTAACAACCGTGCCCCTCCCGGGAATGGTAAACACATCCTCTATTGGCATAAGGAAGGGTTTATCGGATTCGCGTACCGGATCGGGGAAATATGAATCCATCGCAGCGAGCAGATCTTCAATCATTTTCGTGGTTTCCGCAGAGGGGTTGCCTTCTGCCAACTCAGACATGGCTGTAAAGGCGGAACCTTTTATTATTGGGATTTTGTCGCCGGGGAATCCGTTGGCAGTGAGCACATCTTTGATTTCCTCTTCGACTAACTCCAGCAGTTCGGGGTCGTCAACCAAATCAGTTTTATTGAGAAAAACCAATAGGCTGGGAACGCCTACCTGCCGGGCCAGGATAATATGCTCCCGGGTTTGCGGCATAACCGAATCCGGGGCAGAAACCACAAGCACGGCGCCGTCCATCTGCGCTGCTCCAGTTATCATGTTTTTTATGTAGTCTGCATGCCCGGGACAGTCAATATGCGCATAATGCCGGTTATCTGATTGATATTCAAGGTGGCGCGTATTGATGGTAATGCCGCGTGCCTTCTCCTCCGGCGCGTTATCGATAGCATCATAATTCATAACTTTATCGCCGAACTTCTTTCCGCAGTACATGGTTATTGCAGCAGAAAGAGTAGTTTTTCCATGATCCACATGCCCGATGGTGCCAACATTTAAATGAGGCTTGGTTCTGTTAAATTTGTCTTTAGCCATTTTGTGTCCTCCTTACTTTAGACACATTAATTCTCTTTTATAACCCGCATACCGCAGGCTGCCCTAATATATACTAATAGACAGGAAGGAATACGAAAAGGAAAGAAAATTCCGATTAATCGAACTCCACCTATCCTTCTTTACCGACGGACGGTTTGGTTGCCGACACAAAAACATCAGTGAAGAAAATTATAGCTGTTCTTCCTGATTGTGTAAAGCCTTAAAACCAAAAAAAATATTTTTTTTTGGCTACCAGCGATAATGGGCAAAGGCCTTATTTGCCTCGGCCATTTTATGAGTGTCTTCCTTCTTTTTGAAGGCAGTACCGGTATTATTATACGCATCCAGCAGTTCTGCTGCAAGACGGTCGCCCATGCTGTGCCCGGAACGGGCCCGGGCAGCATTGATTATCCAGCGCATTCCCAGGGCTTCCCGCCGGGTTTCGCGAATCTCGATAGGTACCTGGTATGTCGCCCCTCCGACACGCCTTGATTTAACCTCTATTACCGGTTTAACATTTTCCAGCGCTTTAAGGAATACTTCCAAAGGGGGTTCTTTATCAACCTTACTTTGAAGAAGCTCCAGCGCATTATGAACAATCCGCAAACTTAATGAACGTTTGCCTTCCCACATCATCCGGTTTACAAATTTTGATATAACCACACTGTTATACCTGGGATCGGGCGGGATGTTTCTATTTATTGTTTTTTTCTTTCTTCCCATAGTTTATTTTCCTATGCCGAAAAGCTACGCTTTTGGGCGTTTGGCGCCGTATTTTGAACGCCCTCGTTTGCGGTCGCTTACGCCGAGAGTGTCTTTTGCACCTCTGATAATGTGGTAACGGACGCCGGGGAGGTCTTTAACACGTCCGCCCCTGACTAATACCACCGAGTGTTCCTGTAAATTGTGGCCTATCCCCGGTATATATGCGGTAACCTCTGTGCCGTGCGAGAGCCTTACGCGGGCCACTTTCCGCAATGCTGAATTGGGCTTTTTTGGCGTAATAGTCATTACGCGGGTGCATACCCCCCGCTTTTGAGGGCATGAATGCAAAGCAGGCGACTTGGTCTTTACGGTTACCTTCTGCCGCCCAAAACGAACCAACTGATTAATAGTAGGCATTAATTAAAAACTCCTTAAATTTCCGCTCTAAACGCTGCCAGCATTCAACGTAAAAGAGCACAATTACCCATCCAACATTCTATAGAGGATATGGAATAAAAATAATGTAAAATAAAAAAAAAGTCAAGCGGGTTTTAAAAAAAAATATTTTTTTTTACCGGTACAAAAAGTTTCTGCACTTACATGGCAACTGGACTAAAAAATCTTTCCAGAAGCTCTTGCAAAAGCAGGCTTTACAAGAGCCTCTGGAGAATTACAAAAACCAATTCTGTGTCATACTTTTTTATACAGCGTATAGTTTTCTAAAAAACCGCCCCGCTGCCAAAATATTGTTTAGTAACAATATCAACGGCTGTTTTTTGGGCAATAAGCATTTCTTTCAGTACAATGCCGGCAAAATCCCGCTCTGTGTTTGATGGAGTTCCCCCGTCTCTAAAAAGATCATGGACTTGGACGTTCAAAGCATTGGCAATTTTTCCTAAAGTGTCAGGAAATGGCCATTTATTGCCTCTTTCAATTTCGCTTAAAAAAGGCACAGAAATTTCTGAATTTGCAGCTAAATCAGCTTGAGACCAAAGCCGGTTTTCGCGAAAAAATTTAATATTTTTGGCTAACACTCTTCTGATTTCTGTTCCCTTCATTAGGCTTTCCTTTTAGATATAATAAATTTACCTGATAGATTGACAATTCAGCAAATATCTACTAGAATGTCTTTACTAATTCGTATAGAAAATATGTTTATTTTAGGATTAGATATTTTGAACACATTTCATAAGTGAAGGAGAATTAAATAATGAAAAAACAATTTAAGGCGGCTTTTTACAAAAAGGTTTTATTAGGATTATTGGCAATAACATTCTTCCTAAATGGATGTACTACAACATCAAATCGGCCTTCTTCTATTGTAAACCCGGATGTAAACTACACCCTGCCCAGGGCCGGAAGCGCAAACAATGCGGCGCTTGCCGTTAAAGATTATTTAACCTTAGGCATTTTTTGGGTAAGCTCAACAGAAACAATTGACGGAGACGGCAACCGCACCGGATCGCAAATAACATACGAAATGTTAATGCGCGAAGCCCAGAAACTTGATGCGGATGATATAATAAATATCAGAATAGACGTTAAGCAAATTCATGAATTTGTTCGCAGCAGCGATTTTTCCAGCATCATCTCCAAAACAACCTATATTTATACAGCAAATGCTTTGGCTATTAAATATACCGCAGCCACAGGAGGCGGAGCCACTCAATCAAAAAGCCTTGAGGCTGTAGAAACCCTGCCGCAGCAGCAGCGAATGCCTGCTTCTTCCACCAGCCGCTCTGCAAGATCGTCTACAGTTACAGAGGCTTCTACGCCGTCTCTGGATACTGCAAGTTCGACTGCATCTTCAGGTGCATCAACACCATATCGAGACACTGAAAGATCGCCCGCGGTTGCAGAGCCTTCAACGCCGTCCCGAAATAATGCTGCTGCAAGCTCGTCTTCATCTGCGGTAATTGCA
>WRNF01000013.1 GCA_009776715.1 Treponema sp.
AATAGCCACGGCACCTCAACCGAGCCTGACCACTGCAAGTGGTTCAGGCGAAGGTTCCCCTCTTGATTTTCACGGATTTAAGAATTAAAATTTAAAATAATCCGTGTAAATCTGTGCTAATCCGTGGCCTTTTAACGATAGCTTCATAAGTTATCTTGTAGATGGTTCACTACAGAAGGCGGATGTCTACGGTGCCTGGCACTAAATTTTAATCAGGAGTTTTTACCCCTAGGAGCCTGTCGGACTTGTAGATTTTAGTGGTTAACCAGGGCCCTAATTCGGTTTGTAGCTACGTTCCAATTCTTCCAGCATTGTGCGCATTTTGGCCTGGAAGGCATCAAATTCATCCAAATCCTCATTTTTGATAATGCTTTTAAGCCTGGAAAGTTCTGCCTTTAAACCGGTTGCGGCAATTTTTGTCAGGGGCACGCCCAGTTTAAGGCAGCTTAACGAATGTTCATGAAATTCCATCATTAGTTCCAAAAGCCTTACTTGTTTTGCCGGAACGCAGTACATGTCAATTTCGTCAAATGAATTTTGCTGTAAAAAACCGTCTTTGATTATTTCTGACGAAATAAGAACCAGTTTTTGTTCATCGGGAAGCGCATCCGGCCCGATAAGATGAACAATTTCTGTTAACTTTTGTTCGCTGTTCAGCAGTTCAAGGCATTGCGGCGGACTGCCGCCCAGCGCGGGCTTATCCGTTCCCACCATTGCTTTACATCCTCGGCATATTCGGAATAACTGTCTATCCAGCTTATTGCCGGATAATGGCGGGCATTTGCAAGGTCTTTGTCCAGCGCCCAAAAACAGCGGATAAAACGTTTTGTGTGCTGAGTGACCGGCTCGGAAAAGTCGCTGCCCGGCGGGGAAACTGCNCCGATAATGGAAACNGAGCCTTCGCTGCCGGACAGGGTTTTGACAAGGCCTGCCCTTTCGTAAAATTCAGCCAGGCGGGTGGGCAGATATGCAGGGAACCCTTCTTCCGCTGGCATTTCTTCCATGCGGCCGGAAAGTTCCCGCAGGGCCTCTGCCCAGCGGCTGGTGGAATCGGCCATTATTGCAACATGATACCCCATGTCGCGGTAAAATTCCGCCAGAGTGACGCCTGTGTACACGGAAACTTCCCGCGCCGCTACCGGCATATTCGAGGTATTTGCAATGAGCAGGGTCCGTTCCATTAAACTGCGCCCTGTGCGGGGATCCTGCAGTTCCGGAAAATCCGTAAGGACATCGGTCATTTCGTTTCCCCGCTCGCCGCAGCCAATGTAGATAATTACGTCTGCATCGCACCATTTGGCTATTGCATGCTGCGTCATGGTTTTGCCGGTGCCAAACCCGCCGGGAATGGCCGCCGTGCCGCCTTTTAACAAAGGAAAGAACATGTCAATTATCCGTTCCCCGGTAAGCAGCGGATGATCAGGGGAACGCCTTCCGGCATTGGGGCGGCTTTTGCGCACCGGCCACCATTGCGCAATTGGTATATCTTCGCCAAAACTGGTTTTTGCCGCCGCATCAAAAATGGCATAATCGCCTTGCCCTGCCAGAAATGCAATATTGCCGCCCTTAATGTCCGGCGGTATCATTATTTTACAGTTGATGCTTTTTGTTTCCTGTATCGTCCCCAGCACCATCCCCGGAGATGCCGCAACGGTTTCTCCCCGCTCAAGTTTTTCCTGAAGCAGAGGATCTGGAACAAAAGGCCATTTTTTTTGGATGTCCAGGGGGCTTATCTGTTCGCCCGGAACCATAAAGGCGCCGCCCCTGTTATACAGTAATTGCAAAGGCCGCTGGATGCCGTCATATATTTCACCTAACAAGCCCGGCCCCAGCAGTACCGAAAGAGGCCTTCCTGTGGAAAAGACAGAAGCCCCAGTTTTTAATCCGGTATTGTCTTCGTACACCTGAATGACCGCTTCTTCGCCTTCCAGCCGTACAATTTCGCCAATAATATGTTTGTCTCCAACTTCGACAACGTCAAATAAACCTGCCTCTCCCAGTCCTGTTGCGCGAATAATGGGGCCGGAAATGCGTATTATTGTACCGGTTATCATTTAAAGCCCCCTTCCGCAGCAGCGTCCTTCAGTATCTGCTCTCCTAAAAGCGCAGTTACCAGTTCAGATCGTTTTTCATCCAGAAAAAACCGAATGGTTTTGTCTATGGATGCAATTATTCTGACTTTGCTTGTATCAACGGTTATTTCCGGGTAAACAGCATCGGAATTTATTTTCTCAATTTTAAAAATGCCGCCCGGCAGTATCTTTTTTAGAATGGATTCAGCTTCATCTTTTTCAATTTTATGGATAAAAACCCGCATTTCCCCGGAAGGCTGGCATAAATTCATGCGTTCTTCCAGTTCTTTTTGCAGGAGCGCAAGTATTTGGCTGCGTTTTAACCGTGCATACCAAGCTTTAACCGCATTGTCCAGATATTCTTCGGTTTTTTTTGTCTTTATCCGGTTTTTATCTATGGGAAAATACGCCTGTGTTTCTGCTGTAACAGCATCGCATTGCCGGGAATGTTTTTTTCTTAATTCATCCAGGATATCTGCAGTTTCCTTTTCCCATTCGGTTTTTTTTGTTTTTATGTTTTCATCTGCGGTTTTTAGCACACGCAGCGCTTTTTTCCGGGCATCCTCAAGTATCTCCCGATCCAGCACTTCTGTTGATTGTAATTCTTCCATGATTTATTATCCATAATAGAATAAAATTAATAAATATGCAACTGTATTTGTTTTGCTTGTATCGCCTACTTATAAATTTTATAACAAAGCCCATTGATATGCACTGAAGCTATAAGGGGCTATTGCCCATGCGCGCATACTTTGGTTTCAGGGACCGCGGATTTTAACAGAACGCATTTTAACAGAACGCATTTTAACAGAACGCATTTTAACAGAACGCATTTTAACAGAACGCAACTGAATAATTACGAAAAAACTTATTTTTTTCCTTGACTATTTTGTCAAATTTTGATAATTTTACAGTAATAGCATAACAATGGGAAAATCCCAGAATATAGATTGTTTAGGAATTTAAGAAGAAAAATGCCGTCACAACAAATAGATACTCAAGAGAATTTCTTCGAGGCGGAAAAAAATGAAAATTCTGTTTCGGCAGAAGAAATATCTGTAAATTCTCAACAGGAAGAGAATAAAAACTATAAATGCCAAAGAGAAGCTGGCGATTACAGAATCGCTGACGGTTACGGAATCGGCACCGCTTCTGGAAACGCTTGCCCAGAGGCTGCAGCAGGTATTGATTTTACAGAAGATGAGGCATTTAAAATGCTTCTTTCTGAGGATGAAGCTGCCGAAGGGATTGGCTTAACTGCAAATGACGAAATCATGCCTGAAACTTCGGAATATAATGAAGATTTAAGCGAAAACTTTCCGGAACTACCGGATTATGAAGAAAAAATTGCTCATTTAGAGCAAAAGCTTGCGGATGCGAACGATCAATTGCTGCGAAAAATCGCTGATTTTGAAAATTTTCGCAAACGGATGAACCAGGAAAAGCAAAAAGCCATTGAATTCGCCAATGAAAGTTTGCTTAAGGACATCATTCCGGTTATTGATGACTTTGAAAGGGCAATTAAGTCGGCGGAACTGTCCAAGGAAATTTCTGCCTTGCCAGAAGGGAAGGCCATGCTGGACGGCATTGCCATGATTGAAAAACAACTGACAAGCAGGCTGGAAACAAACTGGGGGCTAAAGCGTTTTGATTCTGCGGGGCAGCTTTTTGATCACAATATCCACGAGGCAATGTTTATGGAAAAATCCCCCGATGTTACTGAACCTATTGTTCAAGAGGATTTTATTAAAGGGTTTATGCTTAAAGACCGTGTAATTAGGGCAGCAAAAGTAAAAGTTTTAATGCCTGATATAGAGGGAATAGGGAATGGGGAATAGGGAAAAGGGGCTGTTGTTCGTAATCTGAGCATAACAATAACTTGCTTTGCTTTCGAACAAATATCCTCATTTTCCATTTCCCCATTCCCTCAGTTCTCATTTTCAATATATAATTATGGAAGGAGATAAAAAATGGGAAAAATCATTGGTATCGACTTAGGAACCACGAATTCCTGTGTAGCCGTTCTTGAAGGCGGCGAACCGCTGGTTATTCAAAATTCAGAGGGCGGAAGAACCACGCCCTCCATTGTTGGGTTTACCGGAAAAGGCGATCGGATAACCGGCCAGCCGGCGAAAAATCAGATGATCACCAATCCGGAAAACACTGTTTTTTCTATAAAACGTTTTATGGGACGCCGTTATTCTGAAGTTTCCGGTGAAATGAAACGTGTTCCCTACCATGTAGTAGAACAGGGCGATGACGTGCGGGTTGACATTAACGGCAAGAAATATTCGCCGCAGGAAATCTCTGCGTTTGTTTTGCAGAAAATGAAACAAACTGCCGAGGATTATCTGGGAGAAGCGGTTACTGAAGCGGTTATTACCGTGCCTGCTTACTTTAACGATGCCCAGCGCCAGGCGGCCAAGGATGCGGGAAAAATTGCCGGGCTGGAAGTTAAACGCATTATCAACGAGCCAACGGCGGCTTCATTGGCTTTTGGTTTCAATAAAGATCAAAAAAAGGAAAAAACCATTGCAGTGTACGATTTGGGCGGCGGCACTTTTGATATTTCAATTCTGGAACTGGGAGACGGCGTTTTTGAAGTAAAATCAACTAACGGCGACACCCATTTGGGCGGCGATGATTTTGACAATAAAATTCTTGAATGGCTTATTCTTGAATTTAAAAACGACACAGGCATCGATCTGGGGCAGGACAGAATGGCTTTGCAGCGTTTAAGGGAGGCTGCGGAAAAAGCAAAAATTGAACTTTCTGCCATGCAAACCACCGACATTAACCTGCCGTTTATTACTGCCGACCAGAGCGGCCCCAAGCATTTGCAGAAATCACTTACCAGGGCAAAATTTGAGCAAATGGTTTCCGATCTTCTTAAACGATCCACAGAGCCTTGCATCAAGGCGCTTAAGGATGCAGGTTTAACCGCGGATCAAATTGATGAAGTTATTCTTGTAGGCGGTTCTACCCGCATACCTTCAGTGCAGCAGATTGTGAAAGAGCTGTTTAAGAAAGAACCCAACCGGGGGGTAAACCCCGATGAGGCAGTTGCTGTAGGAGCGGCAATTCAGGGCGGCATTTTAGGCGGCGATGTAAAAGACGTGCTGCTGTTAGACGTAACTCCCCTCTCGCTGGGGATTGAAACTTTGGGCGGCGTTATGACAAAACTTATAACGCGTAACACCACTATCCCAACGAAAAAAAGCCAGATTTTCTCTACCGCCGCCGACGGGCAGACTGCGGTATCTATTCAGGTATTGCAAGGCGAGCGGGAAATGGCAAACCAAAACCGCCTTCTGGGGCGCTTTGACCTTGTGGGCATTCCCCCGGCGCCCCGCGGCATTCCGCAGATCGAGGTGGCTTTTGACATTGACGCTAACGGCATTGTGCATGTCAGCGCAAAAGACCTGGGAACTGGCAAGGAACAAAAGATTCGCATTGAAAGTTCCAGCGGCCTNAANGATCAGGACATTGACCGCATGGTAAAAGAAGCCGAGCTTCATGCCGAAGAAGATAAAAAAGAACGGGAAAAAGCCGAAGTCCGCAATGAAGCAGACACAATGATTTACAGCACCGAAAAAAACATCAAAGATTTGGGCGACAAGGTAAGCGCGGAGGATAAAAGCAAAACAGAAGAGGCGGTTGCAGAACTTCGCAAAGCAATAGAAAGCGGCGAAACCCAGGCAATAAAAGACAAAACCGAAGCCTTAAAACAGGCCTCGTATAAGATAGCCGAGGAAATTTACAAACAGCAGGCAGCGGCCGGCCAGCAAAGCCCGGACGGACAACAGCAAGGCGGCAATGCCGGGAGCGGTTTTGGTTCAAACATGGGCGGGCCTGATCCTTCGAATAACAGCGATAATACCAAAAGCGCCGAAGATGTAGATTACGAAGTAGTGGATGAATAAGGGGGAATAGGGAACAGGGAACAGGGGCTTGTTCCCGATCCCTAAATAAAATGGCTAAGCGCGATTATTACGAAGTTTTAGGCGTACAAAAAAATTCCTCGAAAGATGATATTAAAAAAGCATACCGTAAGCTGGCTATTCAATATCACCCGGATAAAAATCCAGGCAATAAAGAGGCAGAAGATAAATTTAAGGAAGCCACCGAAGCATATGAAGTTTTGGTTGATGATCAAAAGAAGGCCGCTTACGATCAGTTTGGTTTTGCCGGCGTTGACGGAATGAGCGGCGGCCAGACGCATGATTGGAGTAATTTTAGAGGCTTTGAAGATATTTTTGGCAACGGTTTTGGCAGCATTTTTGACAGCCTCTTCGGCGGGGGGTTTAGCAGGGGATTTAACAGAGGCGGCGGGCAGGGAGGAGTCCGGCAGGGGGCAAACCTTCGCTATGATATCGAAATACCTTTTAAGGATGCGGTTTTTGGCACAAAGGTAGAAATACAATATTCGCATAACGAGTCCTGTACTGGCTGCAAAGGTTCCGGTGCGGCAAATGGCAGCGGTAAGACTACTTGCCCTTCATGCCAGGGTACCGGGCAAATCCGCCGCAGCCAGGGATTTTTCTCTGTTGCATCAACCTGCCATTATTGCAGGGGCGAAGGGTATATTATCGAAAAGCCCTGTTCAGAATGCGGCGGATCCGGAACACAAAAGAAAAGGCAAAAACTAATGGTAACTATTCCGGCAGGCGTTGAAGACGGGAAGCGGCTTATTATTCCCCGGCAAGGCGATGCCGGCTCAAACGGAGGGCCGGCCGGGGATCTGTATGTCGTTGTTAGAATCAAGCCGCATGAATATTTTGAACGGCAGGAATTTGATTTGTATTGCGCCATTCCTGTTTCGGTAACACAGGCAAGCCTGGGCACGCAAATACAGATAACTACGCTTGATGGAAAAGCTATTAAAGTAAAAGTGCCTGCCGGAACTCAGCATGGAAAAATGCTGCGCATTCGGGATGAAGGCGTTCCTTTCGGAATCCGGCGGGGGAACCTGTACATTAAGTTAATTGTGCAAATTCCGGAAAAACTTTCACGCCGGGGAAAGGAACTGCTGGAAGAATTTGCTCAAATTGAAGGCCAAAACGACAGCCCCAGCCCAATCCTTCTTTCCATGCTTGAAGGTAAGTAGAAGAAAAATAATTCATTGTGCCTCTCGCTAAGGCATATATGCAATAGCCACGGATTTTCACGGATTAGACGGATTTACACGGATTTTAAGAATTAAAAATTTAAAATAATCTGTGAAAACCTGTGGAAATCCGTGTAAATCCGTGGCCTTTTAACTATAGCTTTGAAAGTTACCAAAGAGTTGGTTCGCAGCGAAAACGGGGCGGGGGCTTACAGGCCTTTTGCAATAAATTCTTCCAGTTGAGTAACCGGAAGATCAAAAAGTTCCGCCTGCCCCGGTTTTTTTGGAATGACAAGGGTAATTTTATCTCCGCAGCGTTTTTTATCGTGTAATGCTGCACAGGCAAGTTCTTTAGCAGAAAAATTACAGGCTGTGGGCAGGCGGTAACATTCAAGGGCCTTTAACAAATAGTTAAGGCATGAGGATTCGCACAGCCCGGTTTTTTCGCTTGCCCTGGTAATTACCGCCATACCGATAGCCACTGCGCTTCCGTGCGGCATCCGATATTCGCTTAACGCTTCAACGGCATGACCGGCTGTGTGTCCAAAATTCAGCATTTTGCGGATGCCTTTGTCGAACTCGTCCTGTTCCACAAAACGGGCCTTGATATTAACATTTCTGCGGCAAATTTCAGCCATAGCCTGCATTGCGCTGCCATTGCTGTTGCAGGGTAAATGCTCGCTGGGTGAGATATGCTCACAGAGTGAGGGTTTGCAGATTAAACTTAACATTTCCCTGTCGGCAATCATCCCGTGCTTGATAATTTCCGCCATGCCGTCGGCAAAGACGGTTTTTGGCAGGCTGGCAAAAACATCGGTGTTGCAGAACACGCCCAAAGGCTGGTGAAAAGCGCCGGCAAGGTTTTTTCCGGCGGCAAGGTTAATGCCGGTTTTGCCGCCTACCGACGAATCAACCGCAGCCAAAACGGTTGTGGGTATTTGAATAAAATGTATGCCGCGCAAATAAATTGCCGATGCAAAACCGGTTAAATCGCCGGTAACGCCGCCGCCCAATGCAACGAGCACATCGCTTCGTGTTATATTTTCCTTTGCCAAAAAATCAAGCAAAGCAGCAATGGTTGCAAGTGATTTAGACTCCTCTCCGTTTTTAAAAACAAAAGAGCTTGTTTCAAAACCGCATCTGTGAAAACTGTTCTCTGCAGCCTGCCCATACAGAGGAAATACATTATCGTCGCTGACNATCACAGCTTTGCAGGGTTTATGTATGCCGAGCGCAAGTTCTCCGTAATCAAGGCCGCATCCAATAACAACAGNATACTTGCCAAGNCCNGTGTTTACAATTACCGTATCCGCCATTNTGCCTCTTCCTCTTCATCCAAAATTTTCAGGNCAGTCCCGTTTTTTAGCATAGCTCTTATCGCNTCACGGTTGCCGGAAGCAAGCGCTTCACGGAAACTGTGCATTTGTTCAAGGAAGGCATCGGTTTCCATAAGCAGATTTTCCTTGTTTTCAAAAAAAAGGCCCGTCCATAAATTTTCGTTCAGCCTGGCAACCCGTGTTAAATCCTTAAAACTGCCCGCAGAAAACCCTAACCGCCTTTTTGCAGTGCCATTATGCATAAAAGCGCATGATACTGCGTGGGCTAACTGGGACGTATATGCGATTATTTCATCATGTTCCTTTGCGTCAGAAATTTTAATGCTGCCAAAGCCGATTGACAGAAAAAACCCGCTTAATGTTTCCAACGCGTTTTTGCAGGTATATTCGTCCCGGCACAGAATCATAACGGCGCCTTCAAAAAGTTCTGCAAAAGATGCGGAAAAGCCTGAAGCTTCAATGCCGGCCATTGGATGCCCGCCGACAAAGCAGACTGAATGTTTTGCAGCAAAAGGGGACAGCNCTTCGCAAATNCTTGTTTTAACGCCGGCGCAGTCAACAAGAATTGCCCCTTTTTGCATTTTTGCCAAAATATTTTTGCAATAGTCAATTACGCTTTCCGGATACAGGGCGCATATAACAATGCTGCATTCTGCAAGATTGGCATCGCATAACATATCATCAATCGCCTTCTGCCCCATCGCCTGATCTGTAATGGCGGAGTTAATGTCGTATCCCAAAACGGTGCAGTCTGTTTTTGCTTTAATTGCTTTTGCAAGCGATGCGCCAATCAGCCCAAGGCCGGCAATGCCGACTATGTGTTTCATAATGCAGTCATGCATTTCCGCAAAGCGTTAATTTTCGCAGTCAGCCTGCTGAATGTCTCTGGCGTAATTGACTGCTGCCCATCGCATAACGCAGCGGAAGGATTATTGTGTACCTCGATAATCAGGCCGTCTGCACCGGCTGCCGCTGCCGCCAAAGACATGGGTTCAACATATTTCGAATAACCTGTGGCATGGGATGGATCCACAATTACCGGAAGATGCGACAGCTCTTTAACAACGGGAATTGCCGATAAATCAAGCGTGTTCCGCGTGGCAGTCTCAAATGTCCGTATGCCTCTTTCACAAAGAATCACATTTCCGTTTCCGCCGGACATGACATACTCTGCGCTCATAAGCCATTCTTCAATAGTGTTCGAAATTCCTCTTTTTAACAGGATTGGTTTTTTTATTTTTCCCAGTTCTTTAAGCAATTGGAAATTTTGCATATTCCGCGCTCCCACCTGTATAACATCGATAGCGTCAAACAAGGGCAACTGTGATATATCCATAATCTCGGTGACAATGGGAAAACCGGTTTCTTCTTTTATTTTTATAAGCAGTTCTATTCCCCCGCTGCCAAGGCCCTGAAAAGAATAAGGGGAAGTGCGCGGTTTGAAAGCGCCCCCGCGCAGCATTTGAGCCCCTGCAGCCTTAACCGACCTGGCAATTTGGCCTATCTGGTCTTTATTCTCCACAGAACAGGGGCCGGCGATGAGACAGAAATGCCCTCCCCCGATTTTTACACCTCCAGCTTCCACAACCGTGTCCGAAGGATGGAATTTCCGGTTTGCCGCTTTATAGGGTTCCTGAATGCGCTTGACAGACTCAACAATTTCCATTGCCCCAACAAGATCGATGTCCACAACAGAGGTGTCGCCCACAAGCCCGATTATCGTAGAATGTATACCGGTGCTTTCATGCAGTTTTAGGTTCATGCTTTTTAGCCAGCCGGCCAATGCATCGTATTTTTCTTTATCCGGGTTCGGTTTTAAAACAATTATCATAATAACAATACTGAATGAAAATTAATAAATATTCAACCATCACCGAATGCCGGGGATTGATCGCCTATTGTACAATTGATCGTACAGCCAGTTGTTTCGGTTTATCCAAAAATTTTTAACATAATCAACCTGGCCGTCCCATGTATGTATAGCAAGAACTGGAGGAGGAATCGGCCAAAAGTAAATGCTGTTCAAAATATTCCAACGGCTAAAATTATTGAGAGCAGCGTCTCGTATATCTTCCCGCACGAAATCAATGCTGTCGATCATGTACTGAATATTTGTATCATACAATTCTATATACCTGGCCCGGAAATCTTCATAAAAATCATTGCGTTTTAAAAGATTTTGAAACCAGGGGGTATGAAGTTCGTAACCAGGGATTGCTATGTACCAGCCGTTATAGGTATATGAAATATAATCGGCGTTTCCAAGCGCCAAATCAAAATCCCACAGCGGACCCATCTGCATTTTAGCGCCAACTTTTTTATTGTAAAAAATACTCAACTGGCCGCCGTCAACATTTTTGGATAATTCCTGTACCAAAAAATAATCGATGAAAGAATCTTTGTCGCACAGATTTTCGAAAGCTGTTTTATTTTGACTGGCAATTGCATTATGCACCTGTGTTATATAATCTTTGATATACGCAACAGCTTGTTTATAAAACGCCAGATCATAAAAACCGTCATCATCCAGGTATTCCGGATATTTTATATAGTAAGTAAGGCTGCCGACCTTAAAGTAATCCTGCCCTTCTATTGTGCCGGGATTCCGATCCGGCCAGTCAAGTTCCAGCAAAAACCCGACATCGGTCAGATTGCCGTTGCTGTCTGTCCTGTAGCCTTCGACATTCACACGCGAGGGTTTCGCTTCATTATGATCCTGCATGCAGTATAAGCCGTCGTAACGCCCGTTAATATATACTTCAAGATAAATTACGTTAGCTGTAAATGACATGGACCCCAGGCTTCTTCCCAGCATATGTACTGTATAATTGCGCATAAGGGATTTATCAGCATAATTAGGAATCAGTGCCCAGTTTCTTACGGCAGGCAAACCAAAAACCGATGTCTTGTTGACTGCCTTTATGCGGTAGGGCTTTTTCGGCATATCCCAGCTTGAATTGCCCCTGCCGCGTATCTGCACAGCCCAGTTGCTGATATTGTATTTCGCTGAACCTTCTATACTGACAGTTGCATCGATAAAATCGGTTTTACTGGTAATGTCCTGTCCGTTCGCTGTATTAATTCGCATAACAGGAATTTCATTAGTATAGGTCATATATTTTTGCCTGAACTGTTCGTTCATCGGAATTATTTCAACTTCAATAACATATTTATAATACCAGAATGTTCCGTTGCCGGGGCTTACCCTTACTGCAAAAACATCGCCATTGGAAAAATCCAGAGTGCCAGTGCTCTTCCATGCCGGGTCCCCGCCTCCCGGCGGCATTTTACCGTACTCGGCTTTTGCCATTCCTGGCGAGCTTAATTTAATAACAACAGCAGCTTTGACAGCTTCTTTTTCTAATAAAAATATATCCACTGCAATAGCTGATTCAAGATTTGGGGCAGGGGCTTCAATAACAGCATTTTTGCCGGCAATAGTAAGGCTTGCCAAATGCGCGTAATAATCAGGTGGAAGATCAATATGTATTTCCAATTTGTAGTATTGGCTCGTACTGCCGTTACTTACCATGATTGCAAGAATATCTCCGTCGGCAAAACTCCATATGCCGGAACTTTGCCATTCGGGATCGGTGCCTTCTTCTGCCATTTTACAGTACAAAACACCGGCTGTTTCTGAGCTTGAATTCAGTGTGATTTCAATAATAGCATTAGATGCATCTTCAGGCGAAAGGACTATTCCGGCAGCTTCGGCATCTTCCAGCTTTGGGGCTGGTTCTCCAAAGACAACCTCTCTGCCTCCAATAACAAGGCTTGAGATTTTTACTTCGTTATCATTATTATCATTATTGTCATTATTGTCATTATTGTCATTATTGTCATTATTGTCATTATTGTCATCCGGTGTTTCAGCACTGCCCTCTTTGGTAACGCTGGAAGCATCAGGGCAGGATACCAATACTATTGCAAATACTACAGCAAAAACTAATATACCTATATGTTTGATCAAATTTTTCATAATTTCCTCCTGGTTTTATTTACCTTATATTAATATACCATATAATTCTGAATTTATCAACTTATATATTTATAATACTAACGAATCTTCCCGCCATTGGAAGCGGGAAGATTTGTTACTTTATGATTAGCGTTTATCACTCTTTGTCATTCTTGCCTGAATTAAAAGCTGTACCGGGATTGTAAAAATAAAAATAAGCCATGAGTACTTGAATTCAAATAAATATCCAAGCAGAAAGAATAAACCAATAGAAAACATCCACAATGCTCCGCTAAACAAGCCAAAACGGGTAGCAAATGCAGGGTTCCCCCATATTTCCTTCTCTTGTTGTGCCGCTTTATCGCGAAAACTTTTTGCCCAGGGTTTTAGCCGGTTCTTTTCGGTAAGGATAAGATACACCAATATACCAATTCCGGGAAGCACAAACGGGATAGCCAATGCAAGAATTGGAACAATCACATTCAATGCTACCATGGCGTGCTGATTGATTTCCTTGGCATACTTGCTGCCAAAATACACCAAGGGCATTGTAAAAATGCCAAAAGATATCAATGTGGCGGCTACGGTGTACAATGCCGATCGTTTTTTGCTTACCGGGTTATATGAAGCGGTCTCCTGGGTAACCCCCAAACAGGTTAATCCGGCGATAGCAGCGGTGATGAAAGGCATTATCGGCCCGAACAGGCTTGCCATTCTTAGGTTAAAATCAAGGCCAAGGTTTCCGGTTGCAAAAAAAGCAATGCATCCGGAAGTTACTCCGAACAAGGCTAATATGCCAAAAACCACATAAGATGCGACACGGCCTGGGGTCATATATTGCCGTATGTCCATGTACACCTCTTCAAATACCTGTGTCCGTTTTTTCAGCGAAAGCTCATCAGCAAGAGTTGACACATCGCCTAATTCAGCGCTTGCTTTAGCGAAAGCTGTTTGGGCATCCATGCCTTTCTTTATCAGGTTGTCAATTTTTGCATTTAAATTTCCCAATAACTCTTCCTTGAATTCGGCAAGCGCCGTTGTTTGTTCATAGCCTTCAAACAGTGAATCTACAAATTCTTTTGCATTCATTTTAATCTCCTTAAGTTTTAGCCTGATCTTAGCCAGGCGGTTTTTTGTTGGAATTCCTAGGAGTTTGTCGGACTTTGTCCTTTTTGATGAAAAAAATGCGAAAAAACAACGTTTTTGAGCATTTTTTACTCTGCAAACTCCGTAAGGAGCCCCAATATCGGAGATTTTAGTGGTTTTT
>WRNF01000014.1 GCA_009776715.1 Treponema sp.
TTGTCTTTGTGGCAGAAGACGGCAATAACTATATTCTTACCAATTTTCATGTAATTTCTCAGTCTCAAAGCAAAGGTTTAACAATAGCGTTTGAAACAGTTGAAGGCAAAAAAACCATTTTTTCTGACCTTAGCATCATTGCTGCCGATGAAGACATTGACATTGCATTGCTGGTTTTTGCAAACAATCAAAAACCTTTTGCTCAGGGACTGTCTTTCCATACCGAAGCTCTTGAGGAAGGCGACGATGTATATTCCGCCGGCTTTCCCGGACTTGGAACTGCAATGGTTTGGCAGTTAGGACGCGGCATGGTTTCCAATGCGCAAGTTCGCCTTCCCGATTACCATGATGAAAGTAAAATTATAGGCCCTTTTATTCAGCATACTGCTCAGGTAGATCCGGGTAATTCAGGCGGTCCTTTATTGGTGCAGAAACAGAATGTGCCTTCGGGTTTTGCCGTGGCAGGCATTAATACATTAAGCGCCATCTATCGGCAGGCGGCAAATTTTTCAATACCGCTGTTTCGTGTTCAGGAATTTCTTAACGAAAATATTATTAATAAAGCTGTTGTTGACATTTCCACTCTTGAGGCCAGAGTTAATTATTTTATAAAAGGGCTTTCCGATAAAAAAGACGCTTATCCTTATATTTCGTCATTCCTTTCCAATACATGCACCGCAGAAAATGCAGATTACGCCCTTACGGAAATGATCAATAAAGCTAACAAAAATATTCAGGATGATATTGTAGGGACCTTTGTAAGATCTCCCGTTGAAGGGATGTCTTATGCGGTTGCATGGACAATTGAACATGCCATTAGAACAAAATCGGGGAATATTATTATTTCCATAACCAAAGATTCTATTGAAGCCATTGATTCAGAAAATTATTACGTTGATTTTAACGTAAACGGCAAAAACATCAGGTCGGAATGGACAAGCGAATACGGCATTTGGCGGATAAGCAAGTTTGGTACTTTTGCCGCCGGCGACAAATCATTGGTTAAAAAACAAAACAAGACTAATGAGAATTTGAGGGCATATCCAGAAGGGCAAATATCCTTGTATTATGTCAATATTTTTAACCGCGGCTCTGCTTTTGGAATTGACATTACAGTAAGAGAAAATTTTATAGGATACGGCATTAAAACAAATTTTACCAAGAATTTTTTCCAGATTGAAGCATACACAGGGCTTTACTTTCCTATACCGGCAAATAAAATTGCATTTACTCCCTTTATAAATATTGGCATAGGCATGCAGCGTTTAAAAAATGTAAAATACAAGGAAAAACCCGGCAGTTCACCTCCGCAATTTTACAGCGGACCGGGGAAACTTTTTTTCCTTCAATTTCCTTTACAGGCCGGTTTACAGATAACAACAGTAATTCCGGGTTTATATTTCCAGGCGGCATACCAGCGCAATTTTATTTCTGATTTTTCTGAACGCAGAAATACAACCGCTTCCCCGGATGATAAACATGCATTATTTATCGGACTAGGTTATTCTTTTTGACAACTCATCTGACTCAATAAGTAAAATAATAATTTTTTCTTTTCCTCTTACAGAAGTTCGAATTGAAAATTAAAACATAAGCAATTAACTGTTTGTCAATAATAACACATCAGTGGTTTTACCCATCAGAATAATAATATCGCCTGGATGAAATTTATAATCTATGCGAGGCATGGGATGAAGCTTTTTTTCATTTTTTACAACAAGAACGCTTACATTGTATTTTTGGCGTACATCCAGGGTTCCAATGCTTTTTCCAATCCAGTCAACAGGAACAGCAATTTCAAAAATTGAATATTCTCCGGTAAGTTCAAAAAAATCAAAAATATTGTTTGCATTATACCGTACAGCCAATTTCTCGGCAAGTTCGCGTTCAGGATACACAACGTCGTTTGCGCCAATTTTTTTAAGCACATCTGTTTGAATTTCTCTTGAAGCTTTTGTAACAATATGTTTTGCACCATGGCTTTTTAAAAGAGAAGTGATTACTATTGATGCTTCAAAACTCTTTCCGATTGTAACAAAACAAATGTCAAAATTACCAATGCCTAAAGCGCTAATTACATTTTCGTTGGTACAGTCTCCGATTATATAATCCTCAAATTCAATAGAAATGTCCTGTTCCAGCTCTTCTTTCATGTCAACAACCATGACCGAATTACCGAGCTCTTTCATTCTTAATGCGAGATGGCGTCCTAAAATTCCCATTCCAATTATAAGAATTGATTTGCCTTTTTGTTTTCTTATCTTCATTAACAAGCTCCTTGGTTTTTAGTAAAATTTTTACCCAATTAATATTTTTTCCTTGGGTCTTTCCATAGGCGGATCGATGCGTTTTTTTACAAGCGCAAGCAGAAGGGTAACCCAGCCAATCCTTCCTGCAAACATTAAAATAACAATAACAAGTTTTCCCATAAAGCTCAATGTTGCTGTAGCGCCAATTGACAACCCCACAGTTCCCAAAGCGGATACTGAATCAAAAAGCGCTTCTTTTAAGGAATAAGGTTCCATGGCGCATAAAAGAAGAGTTGCCGTAACGATGGCAAAAACATAAATGGAAACTATGGCCGCGGCCCTCTTTGCCGTTTTATCATCCAGGCGCCGTTTAAATGCTACCATGCTGCGCGTTTTTCTAAATGAATTTAATGAATTTAACACAAGAATTATAAGAGTTGTTGTTTTTATTCCTCCGGCAGTGGAACCTGAGCTGCCTCCAATAAACATAAGTACTATAGTTAAGAAAATACTTGCATCCTTTAAGAGCGATGGTTCTATTGTGTAGAATCCTGCTGTTCTTGGTGTAACAGACTGAAATAACGAGGCTAAAATTTTGCTGTTTTCGGATAAATGCACATAAGCCCTGTCTTTTTCAAATAAATAAAATAATACCCAGCCCAGAAGAATTAGTATTCCTGTAACACTTAATGTCAATTTTGAGTTAAGTGTAAATTTTCTAAATTTAAATTTATGAATTACAATATCGTCTAACACCAAAAAACCAATTCCGCCCAGAATAATAAGAATAATAATAGTAAGATTTACTAAAGTATCGTTTACAAAAAGCCTAAGCGATGAAAATTCTGAATATTTTCCCATTAAATCATACCCTGCGTTACAAAAAGCGGAAACAGAATGAAAAATGGCATTCCATGCACCGTCTAAAAAACCCATTTCAGGAATAAAACGTATTGCTAAAAAACAGGCGCCTGCCAGCTCAATAATAAGAGAGATTGCAAAAACCCGCTTTATAAGCCGCACAACTCCGCCAAGTTTCAAAACACCTGCAGACTGCAGCAGCAATTGCCTTTCGTGCAGGCCGATTTTCCGTTTTATAAATACAGAAAACATAGTGATAATGGTCATAAAGCCAATACCGCCGATTTGAAATAACAATAAAATGATAAGCTGCCCAAAAAATGACCAATGTGTCCATGTATCGTATAACAAAAAGCCGGTTATGCATAACGCATTAGCAGATGTAAAAAAACTTTGTGAATACGGAGTCCATTCTCTGTTTTTTGATGCTATTGGAAGGCAAAGCAAAAAACCTCCCAGGAAAATCAAAGATAATATTGCACTTACAATTATTTGAGTGTTTGACAGCTTAAATTTTTTTGTTAAAAGGGGGGTCATCTTAAAAAATATTGCTGAACATTAAACTATAGGTTGCTTAGCTTTTTTTCTTTTAAGGAGAGGCTTTTCCTTTTCTGTTATTTGTTCCAAAATTTTATTCGCCAATAGCTTGAAATGCTGAGGATATAANCCTTCATCGGGGCTGTCGTATCNTTCCAGAAGATAATGAAATCCTGTTTTTGCCTCGCTGTATTTCTTTTGCTTATATTTGATAAAAGCAATTTCATATTCCGCTTCGCATACCAAACTAATATCGTTTGGATTTCTTTCAAGCAATGTCCGGTAATACTGGAGAGCCAGATTATACCGGTTTCGATCTGAAGCTTCCTGTGCCCGCTGGATTAATTCTGCTGGGCTTAAGCTTTCAGGAATAATTAATTTATTTGTTGCACAAGCGGCAAACATCAGTGAAACAATCATTGATGCAATAATAATGAATTTTCTATTCATAGGATAATTTTAGCATACATTTCTAATTTGTAAAAGTAGGAGTTCTTGCAAATTTACTGAAAAAACAGAAAAATATGCCAGCAAATGCCTATTGCACTACTGGCAAAACTGTGCTATCATTAAAGAGTGAAAAAAATAACAGGCTTAGCAGTATTTTTTTGTCTCAGTTTTTTAACTGTGTTCCTTGCCGCTGCAGGGCTTAGGTTTTTAGTTCTGCGGATAGAATGGGTTCAGGCGTTTTCGCGGCAGCAGGAAACGGTCTTGGCGGAATTAATATTAGCTTGCAGGTGGGCTTTGTCCTTTGCGTTATTCTGCGGAATCCTTCTGGGTTTAAATTACACTGTCCGCAAGTCAATTTTTGCGCCATATGCAATTCTTTGCATTGTTCTGCTGTCTTTCGGTTTGACTTTCGGCACAAGCATGGGGTTGCAGGGTTTGGAAGGTGTTCAGGGAGAAAAAAAATTTTCGCAATCCCTGGGCGGTCCGGGAATGATACTTTTTAGCCCCGAACGGCCAACAGGGACAGCTTTTGTGCTGCTGGATGGGCCTGCCAATCCGGGGAGCCCACGGGTAGCGGCTGTTCCCGGGAAATCAATGCAGTATCAAGCAGAGTTTTCCGGAAGAGACATACCGGTTTCAAGCCTGCCCTTAACTTCGTTTGGAATAAACACTCCCTGGTTTATGAAAAACCTTAGTATCGATTTTAGGTTAAACGCGGAAACATTGCAGCGGCGCTTTAATGAAGGCATATTATCATTTTTAATATACGCAGGAGCATTAATTTTACTGTTAAGTTCTTTTCTTTTTATTCAAAAATTCAGCACATGGCCCCTGGCCAATCTGTTTTTGGGGTGCCTGGTTTTTTGGGGAATTTTGTCGCTGGAGACATTTTTAAACACGCGGGAAATTCAATCTGTTTTTGGTTCTTTTCTAAAAAACCGTTTCCCTGTTTCGTATGCGGTTCCTGTTATTTTTATCGTTTTTGCTTTGCTGGCTTTCCTTTTTTCTTTTTTAACATATATTGCAAAAAGGCAGAAAAAATATGGCATCTAATAAAGAAACAATTCTTTCACCAATTTTAATTTTTATCATTTATGTAACAGCATTCTGTTTGCTTATTTTTGGGTACAATTATTTTTTTTCTGCCGGAGCTGCCCCTCTTAAAATATTCTCTTCGGGCTGGTATTTTAACCGCAGTTTATTGGATATTCTGGCATTGTTTCCTGCCCTGGCNCTTTCTGCGCTGGTAATTCCCTTAGGCATTGCATCAGAAGATGAAATTTATTCCCGCTTTTCCCCTTTGTTTTTTAAGCGCATTAAAAAATCGGTCATCACTGCAATTATTGCCTCTTCGTTATACGCATTGTTATTTTTGCTTGTGCAGCCGGTGGCGCAAAAATATGAAAAAGACATGCTTTTTAAAAGCGAAATGTACAATATTGCAAAAGAACAGGCATGGAACAGCGTAAAAGAGGAAAATTGGATAGAGGCATCGCAATTTATTGGCATATGCGACAGCGTGTGGCCTAACAACCCGGATCTGGAAAAACTGCAATCGGAAATAAAAATCAATATTGAAGAATTGCAATTTTATTCAGAAAACAAAACTTCGCTCATTTCTGAATTCAATCAAGGCAGCGTTTTTGTATTGCCCGGCCAGAAAGAACCGCTTAATGCCAAAGATGCCATAATTCAAAGCGAAACTGCTTTTCAGGAAGGGAACTTTCTTGATGCCCATTGGTTTGCCGTAATTGGCGAACGCATCTCCAGAATTGGCAGCCAGGAAAGAGAACAAGCCTCCAGGCTTGCCCTTCGCGCCTGGAATGAAATTGAAAACCAAAGCCCTGGAGAACAGGAAACAAGTATTTATGCATTGCACCAAAAAAAATTAATTGGCTACGAGGCAATGGTCTCGGGTGAATGGATTCGCGCTTTTTATATTTTTCAGGAATTGCAGCGTTCAAATCCCTACGATCCTGATATAGAGAACTTTCTAAAAGCAAGCGAGCAAAATACCAGGAATCTTGCTTTTTTCCTGAATGAAATGGAGATTACGCCGGGGCAAACTTTTACCGGGGCATTGTTTTCTTTGCCCTTCGGCCATAACGGAATGCCTGGAAGATCTGTATTGCGGGTTTCCAGCCTTAATTCTTCTATGGATTATGCTTACGGGCTGGGCATTGAATACATGCTTTTTGATGAACAATCTAATTTAATCCTTTCCATGGAAGCGCCTTATGCAAAATTTCTGCCGGTAACAATTGGAGATCAGCCTCAAACACTTGTGTTGCTGCGTGCGTTGGATTTTAAAAATGCCGAAAACCAGTGGGAACCCCGGTGGATGCAGAATGAAACTGAGTATAGTTCAGAACCGGCGCAAATTACCTTCAATATAAGTTATGATATGTTTTTGGCGCTTTCCCGTCTTAGGCAGGGAATATCGGGAATGTCTTTTAGCGAACTTTTATCGGCATCGCAAATAGCGGAATCAACAGGTTATATACCTCAGGTTTTTGAAGAAGAAATTATTAACCGCCTAAGCTTATGCGTTTTCTTTTTGCCGTTAACTGTAATTACTATTGCAATGGGGTGGGCATACCGCTCCAAAAAAAGATCTCGCTTTATATTTATTATAATGTTATTTGTATTGCCGTTGCTTTTTAATGTAATAATTCATTTGTATCAAACCATTATTGGCATAATTGGCATTTCATTAATTTTAGCCCTTGGGTTTTCCGCCGCCCTTGCTTTAATGCTTGTTTTTGCTGCGGTCTTGTTTATAGGTTTTTTGTTTGTTCTTGCAGCCCAGCGCAGTACAGAAACGGCATGATCCCTTTACAGAAACTGGAAAAACTCCCCCGCTCTCTTCTTTTGCGAAAAGCGGCAAATGTGGTAAGAAACACTGAAAAGCGGTTCATTGTTTCCGGAAAAATTCCTCCTGAAGAATTGGAATATTTAAGCAAATTAATGAAGCTGCTGACAGGCATGCTGGCAACTGGCGGATTATTCTCCGAGGCAGAAGCACTGGCATTTAAAAATGCCCAGGAATGTTTTGCGGATGCAACAGGATGCGAAACTGAAATTCGCCGCAGCCTTAATGCCCTTTACCAAATTCTTCTTACGCACAGGCCGTTTTCAGGCGGATTGGGATTTTTATGAACAGGGAGGCGCCCTGGATTCTACAAAACGGCGTATTTTCCCTGGAATGCAGGTTTATTTTGAAGACATACGCTCTCCGTATAATGTAGGCGCTATGTTCAGGGCAGCCGAATCTTTTGGGGCAGAAAAAATTTGGCTTTCTCCGCTCTGCGCCGATCCCCGGCATAAACGGGCTGAACGCACTGCCATGGGCTGCATTGATGTTATTCCCTGGGAAAGGTTTCCCTGCAGCCCTTTTGCTGAATCAGAAAATGCCGCAATTTCCGCATCTTCTTTTTCCGCCGGCCCCTTTTTTGCCCTTGAAAACGGCGGTTTCCCGCTGGCAGATTTTTCTTTTCCCTCCCGCGGCATTTTAATCGCCGGCTCCGAAGAACTTGGAGTAAGCCCGCAGGCCCTGGCCGCCGCAGACGCCTCGCTGGGAAGAGTGAGCATTCCTGTTTACGGCGCCAAAGGTTCACTTAACGTATCGGTGGCCTTCGGCATTGTGATGCAGGCCTGGGCCGCGAAGCAAAACCAAAGGTAAGCAGGGGTTTAAAGCCTTCCTTTCTGCCAGGCATCAATCAATAAGCGCGATACCGATCCGGGCCGCGGCAGAGTGGGCAAATTATTGCGGCTGAACCATCGTGCATCATCAATTTCAATGCCGTCGGGCGTGATTGAACCGGATTCGTAACGGGCCGAAAAACCTGCCATTAAGGAATTAGGGAAAGGCCAGGGTTGTGATGTTATATACCGAGTGTCTCGGGTTTTTATGCCTGTTTCTTCATAGATTTCCCGAAAGACGGCTTCCTCGAGCGTTTCTCCCGCTTCGGCAAAACCGGCAATAAGGCTGTACATACCTGGCGTAAATTTTTTATTGTGCGCAAGAAGGATTTGTTCCTTATCGTTCATTATTATTGTGATAACTGCTGGGGTTATGCGCGGAAATTCCATGCGCCCGCAGGCTGGGCAAAGGCGCGCCAGTTCCCCTGGAGCATCCAGGTTTTTCTTGCCGCAGCTCCCGCAAAAACGGGATTCCCGGCGCCATTGGGCAATGTGGAAAGCTCTTAACATTCTGCTGTTTAAGCCGGTTTCCTGTGAAATAATTTGGCGGACGGGGACTGCTTGCCAGCAGGTGGGCAATATCGTTTCGGAAGGAATGGAAACGCAGTAAATAAGCCCTTTATCGGTAATGCCTGGAATAGAAAAGACATCTGAAAAAGGGAACTCTTCGGCAAAAGCCAATGGTATTTCCGGTTCCGCAGCAGAAGAAGGCTTCCCAACCGGCATCAGTAAAGAATCATTTTGAAAGAAAAATGCAACAGCGCTCATATTAATACCCTTAAATAATTCTATCATAGATATACAATTAAATAAATAGCCTGTGCAAATTTTACCTTGTCTTTAAAAGCCCCGGTTGTTTTGTTCTAAATCGAGCAAATATTGTTTTATGCGTAAACCTCCTCCGTAACCGGTTAGGCTGCCGTCTTTGCCTATTACACGGTGGCAAGGGATAATGATTGATACCTGATTGCAATGATTGGCCATGCCTACCGCCCTGACTGCTTTTGGCCTGCCGATGCGCACAGCAATGTCCTGATACGATCTTGTTTCTCCGTAAGGAATGTTTTGCAATGCAGACCATACAGCTTTTTGAAATTCAGTTCCATGAAGAGCAAGCGGAACGGAAAATTCCCTTCGGCTGCCTCTTAGGTATTCCTCAATTTGCATTGCCGTGTTTTTTAATAAGGGTGTTTGTCTATGACTGGCATCTTTCAACTTTAGGTTTCCGAAAAAAAGCCCTGCAATTGCATTGTTTTCTTCAACAAGGGTAATTTTTATCTTATTTTCATTGTAACAGTAATACAAGCGAAATTTATTCATTTTAACCTTCTAAATATTTGTACATTTTTTCTGGTTTGTCAAGCAAGGTTTGACTTTTTTGTCGGCTGGAATTGACTTTTTGCCGAGAATTAGTTTTTATATTGATAAGTTAAAAATGAAGAATACAGGGGCATAAACAATCTGTAAACTAAAAAAAATATAATTTTTTAAAAAACATAAAAATTAGCTCTTTTTTTTGCATAATAATATGGTAATGAAAAAAATTACTTCTTTATTCCATGTGAAGATAGGAACAAATTATATTGTTTAAGGAGCAAAATTATGGAAACGAAAGTTATTAACCATATTGATATACACGTACCAGCAACGTGGGGTGTGCATTGGGATGAAATGAAAACCGCAAGAGATTTCTTGCAAAATTTCTATGATGCCAACAAAGTAAATGACATAAAAGTACATGTTGATGAAAATACAGTACAGTTTTATGCCCCGGGAAAGTTTGACTATAAAAATCTTCTGTACGTACGTTCTACAAAAACAAACAACCCGGATACAATCGGAAAATATGGCGAAGGATTTAAAGCAAGCCTGCTTAATGCAATGCGGAACTGGAATTGCAGCGTTGAAATGTATGTTGGAAATAAAAAACTGCGTTTTTATTTTAAAGATATGGAATTCGATGATTCCGATGACAAGATTATTATCTGTGAACTTTCGGAAATAGACCCAATACAGGGTACACGGCTTGTTGTGGGAAATTGCAATTCAAGGTTGATTACGGAATTTAAATTTGGCCTAAAACACTTTTATGTGGAATGAAATTTCCTTGAAAATTCAAGGCGAAAGAAAAGAAATCATATTAAATGATAATATAGAAGAATTATTTGAAAATTTGCCGAAAGAAAAAATGAAGGAAATTCTAATGAGCATACCTCAGGAAGAATGCCTAAAATTATTAAAGATGAATGGGGTATTGTAATGATACGGCTTTTGCATTATTCTTAGTAAAATGCAATTATGGAGAAAATTGAGATGGGCGATGATAAAATATTTTTCAAGATAAATTCTTTTTCAAATATTTCTCAAAATCCCTTTGATTATAAAGATAATCCTGATTTTTCTTTTGTTCAAAACGGATCATTAATTATAGTAGAAAATGAACAGATTCAATTGTGCTTTAGTGCAGCAATTCAAATAGAATATTTTGACAAGAAAACAAATGAAAAAGTTGACATAATAAAAGAATGCAATTTTGATGTTTTTGAATTGATAATTAACAACAATCTTGAATCGTTATATCAAAAGTTGAAGGAGTTTAATAAAAAAGAAATATATCATGATTGGAATTTAGAACTGCTCACTGTAAAGGAAGCAACCGAGTTATCCGGGTTAGGGAAATATATTGGACGATCTTTAAATGAAATATTGAATGAATTTCCAAATGCTGATATTATAAAAGAAGATTTTTTAAGTTATGCTAATGAACCAGAATATTGTTTTATTTCGTTTCAATTTAAGGATAACAAGGCAGTCGAGATTTCATTTTTAGATGATTATTATTAATGGGGATGAGAAGCATAAGGAAATCCAGCCTTGACATGTTCTGTTATTTTTTTGAATTAATATTTAGGGAGTACTTATATTTCCTTGCAGTATATAGCCAGCCCAATAATAAGGATGTTCGTAATTGGTCTTTGTATTTTCCAACCTAGATAACGTCCACTTTTCCAGTTCATGAGCTTCTTTTGTAAAACCGTTTTCCTTTATAATAATTTAATAACTGAAGACAAGTCTCTATTTTTTTTACATAATCCTTCGCATTTGAAAGAGCCTGAATTTTATTCATTTTGTCAACAAGCAGGTACTTGTAAAACCGCTCCATCAATATTGCGCTGGATAGATCATCAACGCTCCATAATGTACAAATCAGTGAACGTACTCCTGTAAGTTCAAATGCACGGCGTAACCCTTTTATGCCTTCACCGTTTTTTATTTCTCCTAGCCCTGTTTGGCAGGCTGACAATACCAGTAAATCGGTATTTGACAAATCAAGGCTTAATAACTCTTTTGCATTTAATATGCCGTCTCCATATTCTTTTAATGGTTTTTTCATGTCCGATTCCAGCCAATTTTGAACCCCTGCAAAAGCCAGACCGCAGCGTATTAATGGGTCTTCCGCCCTTATGTTGGGAATATCCATAGATATCGGTTTTAAGTCTTCCTCAGAAAATTTATTATCTTCAAAGGCAAACCCATGTGTGGATATGTGGATAATATCATGCGAGCCGATTTTTTCTAATACGTACTTCTTTGCATCAATTTTTAATCGTTTTTCTTTTTTACCATTAAAAATTCTATCAAGAGCGGCTGCTTCCGCTTCTGCAAACGGAAGAGGCTTAAATAATTCTTCCTGTGTATTATGTATATCACGCGACTGTCTTGATATAATACCGCGATGCTCATCTGGTTTATTATCGTCTTCTGCTTGTGTAATAATATCGTCAGGCAATTTATACAAGGGATCTGCTAGTATTGCGGCACTTTTGTAGCCCTCAAAAGATTTATTCCAATTTTCTGGCCGTAAGATGTCCCTGCCTGATGAAAGGTAACTGACTGAATACATATCAGAAAGTCTTTTTCCTTTTTCATTAAGCAATAATTCAAATGGCAGTTTGTAAAGTTCACCGTCCGGAGCAATGTAAAATATCATCAATTTTTTCAATTGCTATTGCATTACTTTGATTAATACCATCGTCTGCTCCCCTCGTAACTGCAACCGGTTCTAGTGATGGAGTTTATAATTTTTCTCAGAAAATGAAGTATTTAGATTTCCAAAAAGGCGGTTTTATTAACGATTTTTCAAAAATATTTATTGGAAAATTTCCGCAGTGGGTTGATTTTAATATAAATTCATTCGCAGTATCTCCGCCTAATAAGGAAGTGTTTGATAAAAACATTCTTGCCGATTTAAGAGCTAGAAATTCTGATCCTGAACTTATCGTTTATGTAGACAGTTTTGTTAATCAGATTGAGATGATCGAGGCGGAAGCAATATCAATTAGATCAAAAGCTGGAGCTGAAGAAATTGAAAAAGAAAGGAAAGGGCTTGATGTTTATGCAAAAAAAATAGAAATTGAAACTGCTGCAAAAATAAAAATAATGCACGAGTTATCCAATATTGTTGCAAATTTGAAAAATATTAAAGGTGTATTTGCCCCTGATTATCCCAATGTTCGTACAATAATTAATGGCGGAGAAAATAAAAACGAAATTGACATTCTTTTATCTTTGTTTACAGGCCTTTTAGCAAAACACCTTGATTCAGAATTGGGTACTGAATTAAAACAGATAACAAATAAAATTATAAATAAAAAGAAGGAGTAAATGTTACCAGGCACCGCAAATGGTGCCTGGCACCAAATTTGCATAGTGTCCTGTAATATACACATTACATCATTAATGTTTAGTTAATTACTTAGATAATAAGGAATTAACGATCTATTAATTAAGTGATCTGAATATTACAGGACACTAGCAATCTATATTCCTCCGTGTAAATCTGTGGAAATCCATGCTAATCCCTGGCCTTTTAAAGATAGCTTCATAAGTTATCTTGTAGATGGTTCACTACAGAAGGCGGATGCCTACGGTGCCTGGCATTAAATTTTTTGCTTGTCTATTCAAATTCATCTCTTGTTAATAATTCCAGTCTTTCTATAAGATTATCTAATTGTTCCTAATTTATCATGTTATCATCTGTTTCATCTATAAACTCAAGTAAAGTATCACATTGTGGGCATTTTAACATATCAGCAGTAACCTTTGCTCCACATTCAGGACATTCATAAAATATTTTCTTTTCATAACCAGCAATAATACCAAGATGATATTTTCTTTCTGCTATAGTAAATTTTTCTTGCATCTGAAAAAAGAATTCCACTGCATCTTCTTCTTTGAAATTATGATTATCACTGAGTTCTTTCCGGTAAGTGTCTTTTAAGCTTTCCAAAGTAGATAAATAATCTGATAATATTTAGTTTGATTTATCTTTTTCAAATAATGTTTTTGCGTCCATGATTACATCTTCAACAATATCCAGTAATATAATTGCATTCAATTGATAATAACTAAGTAACCAGTCATATTTTGCTAATTTCAATTTTGTTTCCTCTTTTAAATAGAAATAACCTTTATCTATTTCCCATTTGTCATGATCGTTTATTTTTCTTAAAAGATCATCTATTTTGCTATATGTGTTTTCTTTATAATTTTTATTATTTTTATTACATTCATATTCTGCTAAATCATCAATCGCATCAATTATCGTAATAATAACAGAATCAATACTTTTTTTTATCTCATTAACAGAAGGATAACCTGAAATATTATCGCAATGCTTTTCCAGCCAATATTTGAAATATTCCAATTCTATTTCAGATAACTCGGATATTTTTCCAAATCTGTTTTTTATTTCATCAAATTTTTCTTCATGTTTTTTGCTTTCTTCAAGGTCAACAATAAACTTTTGAAAATATGCTTCTTCAACTTCCCATTTGCTGTGATCTTTAATATTATTTAACAAATTATCTATTTCTTCATATTTTGCACCAACTCCGTCCATTGCTGTGAATAT
>WRNF01000015.1 GCA_009776715.1 Treponema sp.
CCCCTAGCCCCTAGCCCCTAACCCCTAACCCCTAACCCCTAACCCCTAACCCCTAATCCCTAGCCCCTAACCCCTAACCCCTAACCCCTTTATTCAAGTTATAGACAAGAATTATCTTGTAAAATATTGATTTCTGTGCAATTTTTACACAACCTATTGACTTTTTTTTTAAAAACAGTATAATTTCAATTATGGAAAAGACTCACGACTATAAAAAACTGGAAGACAGTTTGATTCGCAGGGTTAAAAATGCAGGAAAAATCATAAACCGTGGGTTGTTTCGATCCTTACAGGCTGCGGGACGTTTTCTTACCCGCCGCTATACAGTGGTTTTTGTTCCCTATAANGAAAAACGGGTGTATAACATCCGCATTACAGTGCTTTCAATTTTCTGCTTTTTTCTAATTACCATCGGCGTATTTGGAACATTTTTTTGGATAAGCGCATCTTTTAGTACCACCCAAGGCCTTCTTTCCGAACAAGAAAACAAGATAATAGAGCTGCAGGCAAGCCTTGACCAGCTTCGTGATGAGGCCGCTGCGGTTTTGGGGGCGGCGCGTATCTTTGAAGATGCCTTTTCAGGCACTCTTGGCTCTTTGGGAGTGGATTTTAAGACACAGAACAAGCAGTCTCCCGGAGGCGATTTTAGCTCGATTTTTAACATAAGGGAAACGCCTGATAACCTGCTGCAGGAAGTGAGCGATATGCGCCGTCTTACTGCTTTGCTGCTCTCGGCAGCGGTGCCAATAAAAGACATTGGCGCAATTGTAAATTCCCAAAGCGCTTTATTAACGGAAATCCCCAGTATTTGGCCGGTTAAAGACGGTTTGGGCCAGATAACAATGTTCTTTGGGCAAAATATTAACCCTTTCAGCGGGCAGTACTATATTCACAAAGGGATAGACATAGCTACCTTTCGGGCCGGCGATCCTGTTGTGGCAACTGCCGACGGGCAAGTGGTCACCATCGAATATGCCGAAGATTACGGCAATTATGTTATTATTCAGCATAAACACGGTTATTATACCCGTTATGCTCATTTGCTTTCAGCAAGGCCGCGTCTTGGGCAATGGGTGCAGCAAGGCGAGGTTGTCGGTTACATAGGCAGTACCGGCCTTTCGACAGGGCCGCATTTGCATTATGAGATTCATATTGGGTCAGATGTTGTCGATCCTTATAAATATATTAATATTCGTTCCAGTGCTGCCAAGCAGGGACGGTAACCGGACAGCTTATGCCGATGGGCAAACAGGAATTCTCTATTAATACCATAATTGGTCCTAATACGGTCTTAAAAGGCAATATTGAATCTGCCGGGTTTACCCGCATAGACGGAAGCATTACCGGGGACATCAATTCCAGGGGCCGGGTGGTAATTGGCGAAAAAGCCAGAATGAAAAGCAATATTTCCGGAACGGTAATTACTGTCGGCGGTGTAGTGAGCGGCAATATTGTCGCCAAAGAATCCCTTGTGGTGCTTTCTACCGGATTAATTTTGGGCGATGTGATTACCAGGCGAATCCAGGCCGATGAGGGCTGCCTTATTCACGGCAAGGTGCATGTCTGCTCCAACGAAGAGAGTTTTTCTCTTACATTAAAGGAATACAATGAGGCGCAGGGAATAAAATCAGCGCTGCCTGTTTTTTCAAAAAAAGAAGGGGCTTAAGCCATGGCAATAGTCGATACCGACATTAATTCTTTTTACATGAACCCTTCAGCGTATACGCATATTAAAGACGACAGCAAGAAGGCCAAATCCACGCGCTTTTCCGGAAAGACAGGGTTTTCCAAAATCTTTAATGAAATCAAAGGCAAATCAGCAGGAGAAATGGGCCGTCTCGTCAACTTGCCTGTTTCAGAAGAAACTATAAATCTGCTGATGGACGAAGTCCGCAGCGCCGGCGACACATTGCGCGGCAGGCCTTTTCCCGATGAAATTCTCCGCTACAAGCAAGCGGTCCGGAATTTTATGCACTATGTAACGCAGAATTGCTATTCTTTGGAACGTGAAACAGGCATACCGAAATTCCTTAAACCGGGTTATAAAGGCCGGCGGGGAACTCCCGAAGCGATGAAACAGGTTACCTATACCAAAATTCAGGTAATAGACAAAAAACTGGAGGATTTAGCGGCAATGCTTCTTTCTAGCCAAATGTCCCAACTGGAAATAACATCCCGTATCGAGGAAATAAAGGGACTTTTGATTGATTTAATGCAATAGAGAAAAAGGATATTTTNTAAGGGATTTTTTTAATGGATATTTATAACGAAGAAGACATTTCTGAACTGGAAGATAAACCCCTAGACAGGGAGACCACCTTTTCCAATATTGTTGTCAGCAATATTGGAAAGGAAGATATTACTCCCGGCACGCCTGTGTACAGGCTTAGGCTCTCTTATTCTCACGAAACTTTTCAGGCAATTTACCGCGGGGGTTCCCTTANNCCTCATGNAATGGTTATAGTGCCTACCCGTTACGGCAAGGATCTTGCCCAAGTCATTGGGCTTGTCCGGGGAACCCATGATGTTTCCGAATTGGCAATGATTGAGCGTTTGGCCAGCGAAGAGGACATGGCAAAAGCAAAAAGCAACCAGGCCATGGAAAAAGATGCGTCTAAAGTTTTTAAGGAAAAAACNGAAAAACACCAACTGGGAATGAAATTGGTCCATGTGCATTTTCTTCTTGAAGAACCCAAAATATTGTTTTTCTTTACCGCCGATAACCGGGTGGATTTTAGGGATCTGGTAAAAGATCTTGCCGCTGTTTTTAAATCCCGCATTGAACTGCGGCAAATTGGAGTGAGGGACGAGGCCAGAGTGCTTTGCGGGCTTGGAATTTGCGGACGGGGCTACTGCTGCCATACCGTTTCGGACAAATTAAAACCGGTATCCATTAAAATGGCCAAGGAACAAAACCTTTCGTTTAATTCAATGAAAATATCCGGCCCCTGCGGACGGCTGCTTTGCTGCCTTTCTTACGAACAGACGTTTTACAGTGAACAGATGCGCCGGTATCCGCAAGTATTTGCCCGTGTCAGTTATGAAAATACGACATGGAACGTTACCGAAGTAAACCTAATAACCGGCATGATTAAAATGAGCGATGCCGAAGGACGCATCGTTGCGCTTCACGGAGACAGCTTTGAACTTATTGACAACCGCTGGCATGTAAAGGCATAATGATACAATGTACGCAAGCAGATACCGGTCCGGTTACCACAGGTATACCCGCAGAAAACGTTTTTTAAGAATAGGCATTGCTCTGCTGGTTATAGGAATTTTTGCGGTAACAGGGGTGTTTTTTGCCGGGAAACTGTGGGATGAAACTAAAAGCGGACAAAATGAATTATTGCAATTGTGGGAGGCGCAGGAATATAAAGAAGTGTATAATCAAAGCAAGCTCATTCTTGCCTCCCGCCCGCTGGATTGTTTTTTTCTGACCATGTTTGGTTTTTCGGCCTATCAACTGGCTGTGTCCCAGATAAGCAGCCAGGAGGCATCAGGATATTTTGATGATTGCATAAAAGCATTACGAAAGGCGCTTCTGCTTGAAGATGCTGAAAATGACGGGCGTTTGTATTATGTGCTAGGGAAGGCGTATAGTTATAAGGGAGACAGTTATACCGATTTAACCATTAAATATCTGGAAAAAGCCAGGGAAATATCGTATAATGCTGCAGATATTCCTGAGTACCTGGGGCTGGCCTATGCTTCAATCGGAGATTACCGGAGCAGCGTAGCGGTTTTTTCCGAAGCCCTTGAGCCATTGTCCGGCACAGACNGAATCTCTGACGGCAATGCNGAAGTGAAAGCNGCACCCTCGGGNATTCTGCTTTTTTCTATCGCCAAGTCGTACTTTGCCCTTGGCGATTCTGCGATGGCGCGTTTGTATCTGCAGCATTGCATTTCAAGTTCACGGGATTCCCGAATTGTTTTTTTGGCAAGGCTGTTGCTTGCAGAGGACCTGATAAACTCAGGGGATTACGATTCTGCCGAAAAACACATTAGGGATATTCTTTCGGAAACAGGGGAAAACGCCGAGGCATTGTTTTTGCTGGGAGAAGTATATGCATCGCAGGGAAATAATACACGGGCGCGTTCGCAATGGCGCCGGGTGCTGGAAATTGATCCGGTGCATGCCAATGCAAGGGCGCGGCTTGCAAGGTGACATTTTTAACAATAGGTTTATGGAGGATTTATGTTTGGCAGCAGTTCATCGGATTTAGGCATTGATTTAGGGACTTGTAACACCATTATCTACATTCGGAACAAGGGAATTGTTTTGAATGAACCGTCCGTGGTGGCAGTGGAGTTGGGAACAAAAAAGGTGGTTGCTGTCGGGGCCGATGCCAAGCGCATGCTCTGCAAAACACCGGGGCATATCCGCACCATCAGGCCGCTGAGGGACGGCGTGATTGCCGATCTTGAATCCACCGAGAAAATGATACGGTATTTTATTTCCAGGGTGCTTCCCCGTTACCGCTTTGTCAAACCAAGAATGGTAGTCGGTATTCCCTCATGCATAACCGAGGTGGAACGCAGGGCAGTGGAAGAAAGCGCTTACAAGGCCGGGGCAAGGGAAGTTATTGTCATTGAAGAAAGCCTTGCGGCGGCAATCGGCGCCGACATTCCCATAAACGAGCCGGCCGGCCACATGATATGCGACATTGGCGGCGGGACAACGGAAATATCGGTCATTTCGCTGGGAGGCATGGTGGTGACCAATGCCATTCGGCTGGGCGGCGATGAATTTGACGAAGCTATTATCAAGTATGTCAGAACAGTGAATAACTTGATTATTGGGCAGCAGATGGCCGAGCATCTTAAAATAGAAATTGGCAATGCGGTTCCCGACAAAAATATAGAAGAAATTGAAGTAAAAGGGACGAATGCCGCTACCGGCTTGCCCCAGCGTTTTAAAATCGGTTCCGATCAAATTAGGGAAGCTTTGCGGGATCCCATCAACCAGATAATTGACAACATCAAATCAACATTGGGGCAGACCCCGCCAGAGCTTGCCGCGGACATTGTCGAGCGGGGCATAGTTATGACCGGCGGCGGTTCGCTTTTAAAAGGGCTGGATAAGCTCATCGCTACNGAAACAGGCGTTCCTGTGTTTATTGCGGAACGCCCTCTGGACTGTGTTGCATGGGGNGCTGGCAAGTACTTTGACTTTATCAGAGGGGTTGACAGTTCCAAAAATATTTACGATAACCTGAACGGATAACATTATGCCAAAGCGGAGGGGAAAATCAGGAAGACGAATATCAAAAGAAATCTATGTGTTTATAGCATTGATTGCAGTTTCATTTGCCTTGCTTGTTTTTTCCACCCGAAGTTTAATGGCAAATTTTAAAGATGCCGGCCTGTCTGTTTTTTCCGGCGCACGAAGCGGCATACATGAAATTACTTCCTTTGTTTCAGGCACAATTCTCTCTATCAGCGAGCTTTCCAGGCTGCGGCAGGAACATTCTGAATTGCTGGAACGAATAACCCGTTATGAGCAATTGGAAAGAAGCGCTGCGGAGATTATTCAGGAAAACAACAGGCTGCGGGAGCAACTGGGTTTTTCTCAAGAATCCGAATACCGGCACATTCCCGCTGAATTAATTGGCAGGGATCCGGATAACCTTTTTTCCGCTCTGGTAATTAACAAAGGGCAGAGTTCGGGAATAAGCAGGGATATGGCGGTTATTGCCTTTCAGGGCGGAGTTCAGGCGCTGGTGGGCAAGGTTATTCAGGCCAGAACCTACGAAAGCCTGGTTATGCCTCTGTACGATGCAAACCTGCTCGCCTCTTCCCGTTTCGCCATATCCCGTTACGAGGGCATTGTTGAAGGACAGGGCAGTCCCGATGCCCCCCTGCGGATGCGTTTTATCCCGAAACGCGCCAGGGACGAAATTAATGCAGGAGATTTAGTTGTTTCCAGCGGTTTAGGAGGCATTTACCCGCCGGGAATAAATATCGGCAGGGTAAGCAATGTTTCGCTAAGGGAATATGAAATTACTTTGGAAGCGGAACTTGAGCCTATCATTGATTTTTCCCGCCTTGAGTACGTTTTTATTATTAAGAAAAACGAAAGAAACTCCTTCTCTGGAAGCACATTCCCAGAAGAAACATTACCAGAAGAAACATTAAATGAAGAAATATTCCCTAAAGAAATATTCCATGAAGAAACATTAACCGAAGAAATATCCGCCGAAGAATCATTTTCGCAGGAACCCCCCTATCAGGAGCATATCAATGATTAGAAGCATTGCCTGGACAGTTGTTTTTGGCATTATTGCGGCATTTTTGCAGTCAACGCTGCTTTCCCGCCTTGCAATTTACCGTGCAGTTCCGGATATAGCCTTGGTAATTTTGGTTTATTCCGCTTATGTCAACGGAGTTATGGCGGGGCAGCTTTCCGGTTTTTTTGGCGGGATTGCGCTGGATTTTATATCTGCCGCTCCTCTGGGGCTTAATGCTTTTATCCGCACGCTTGCCGGGGCGCTTACCGGCCTGTTAAAGGGGATGTTTTTCCTGGATGCTTTTTTGCTGCCCATGATTCTCTGTGCCTGCGCGACCCTGTTTAAAATGCTCATCTTTTTTTTGCTCAATTTGCTTATGCCTGACATCATCCCTGCTTATTCTTTGGTAACGCCTTTATTATGGGTAGAAATGGCCCAAAATGCAATTGCCGCCCCGTTTCTTTTTGCTTTTCTTAAACGTTTTAGGCCAATGCTGGCAATAAGGAATGAGATATGAGTTCAATGCCAGGCCATGATCCTCAAACAGGCAAACCGGAACACCGGATAATTATTTTAAGGATATTTTTTATAATTTTATTTGCATATTATGGTTTTCATTTATTTAATATGCAAATTCTTTCCGGGGAACAATACCGATCGCAGGCTTCCGATATTTCCCGCCGCACAGAAATGCTTCCGGCTCAGCGGGGGGGAATTTATGACCGCAGCTTTACTCAAGCCCTGGCATCGGATACCAATTCTTTTGCGGTAAGCATTATTCCTGCCGAAGTCCCCGGAGAACGCCTTCAGGAAGTTATAGGGAAAATTGCTGAAATTATAAATATTTCTGTTAATGAAATTAATGCAAAAATTCAACTTGCAGGATTAAATTCCTACCGGTCGGTGGAAATTACATCTAATGTTCCTTTTTCCGGCATTGCCGCTCTCGCAGAACACAAAGACATGCTGCCCGGCGTTTTTTGGAACAGCAAACCTGTCCGCAATTATGCCAATTTTGGAAGCCTTTCCCATGTTATAGGTTATGTCGGAGAAATTACCAATGATGAACTTACCCAGTTGTATAATTTAGGGTACTCCATGAACGATGTTATCGGCAAAACCGGAATAGAACGGCAATATGATGCATTGCTTAGGGGAAAAACCGGCACAGAAACCAGGACTGTCGATGTGCGCGGCAGAAGAATTCCCGGTTTTAATGAGCATATTCCGCCGGAAATGGGAAAAAACCTTGTGCTGACCATTGATCAAAAAATACAAGGCCTGGCAGAAAAAGCCCTGGGCGAAAGGATGGGGGCTGTTGTAGTAATGAAACCTTCTACCGGTGAAATACTGGCTCTTGTTTCATATCCCTGGTATAACCCGAATGTATTTACCAGCGGAAACAGTGATGAATACCGGATGCTTGCAGCCAACCCCAACAAACCTTTTCTGAACAGGGCCATTCAGTCCAGTTATCCGCCGGCCTCATGTTTTAAGATTGTAATGAGCACAGGGATATACGGCGAAAATGCGTTTCCGCCGGAAAGAACCGTTGAGTGCCTCGGCGAGATTGATTACGGCAACAGAATCTGGCGCTGCCATATCCGCAAACCCGGGCATGGGCGAATGAACCTGCACCGTGCAATGGCCCAGTCCTGTGATGTTTATTATTGGCAGGTAGGCAGGGAAGCGCTGGGAGTTGAACGGATTATTGCTTATGCAAAAGAATACGGTTTTGGAGAAGTTACCGGCATTGACCTTCCCGGTGAAATAAGCGGTTTTATTCCCACGCCTCAATGGAAAAACCGCCGTTTCCATGAACGGTGGCTTGGCGGCGATACAATGAATATGGCCATAGGCCAGGGCTTTACTTTGATAACACCCATACAAATGGCAAACATGGTGTGCATGACAGTAAATGACGGGAAAATTTATAAACCGCATCTGCTGAAAGAAATACGGGATCCTGTTACGGGGGCCGTTGAACGTGAGGTGCAACCGGAGCTTCTGCATGAGATGGATATTGACAAAAGAATTTTCGAATTAGTCCGCCGTGACATGCGCGGCGTAATTAGCGAAGGGACCGCGCAGTACATATTAAATATAAAAGCGGTGCAGATTGCCGGCAAAACTGGAACCGGTGAAATTGGATTTCAGGATCGCTGGCATTCATGGTTTGCAGCTTATGCGCCATATAACACAAATGATCCGGATGAACAGGTGGTTATTTCAATTATTGTTGAAGCGGTAAATGACTGGGAATGGTGGGCGCCCCGCGCCTCTGCAATAATTTTTCAGGGGATTTTTGCGAATCAAAGTTTTGAAGAGGCGGTTGCAAATCTTGGGTTAAGTCATTATATTTCTGTTCAGGGGCGCATGGAATGAGGCTGCGCGATAATCTGGAAATTGATTTTTTAATTTTAATACCGGTATTATTTCTTATTGCCATTGGCGTTTTTTTTATATATTCATCGGGAATGACATCTCCCCAAAAACCACCGGGGCTTCAGGAATACGAAAGGCAAATAATATTTGCCTCTGTAGGCATAATTGCCGTGTTCATTTTAGCAATGTTCAATTACCGCCGTTTTTATGATTTTTCATTATACATGTACTTGCTGGCTTTAATTCCTTTGATTTATACCATTGTTTTTGGAAAAACAGTGTACGGCACCCGCAGGATTGGATTAGGCGATTTGGGCATTCAGGTTCAATTTTCTGAATTTGTTAAAATTACTACTATAATTTATCTGGCCCGCTATCTTTCGGATACAAAACGGACGGGTAAATCATTGGTTCGTTTTATTGTGTCCTGCATTATTGTGTTCATTCCCATGTGCCTGGTGCTTTTGCAGCCGGATTTGGGAACTGCTATTGTTTTTATCTCTATCCTTCTTCTTATGGCTTTTATTTCCGGTATATCAATGCGGTATATAATTTTTTCTGTTCTCTGTATTTTTTTAACAGGACTGTTTATAATATTGCCGCTTTGGCAAATGTATATTCTAAAAAGCAGCCAGCCTTTTATTGTTATGCTAACAGCAATGCTTACAAGCCCGTTTTTTGTAGGAATTATAATAATTATATTAAGCGTTATTAGCATAATCGCCCTAATTGGATTTTTAATGTACAGGAAACAGTATTTTTTCTGGATGCTGTACTCTTTTGCAATTGTTATTATTTCGTTTGGCACCTCTTATATTGTTCATAAATTTCTTGCTAATTATCAAATAATGCGTTTAATTGTTTTTTTGGATCCGTCCATAGATCCTTTGGAACACGGCTGGAATATAATTCAGTCTGTTACCGCCGTCGGATCCGGCGGCATTATTGGCAAAGGATTTTTGCAAGGAACGCATAGCCATTACCGGTATCTGCCTGTGCAAAGCACCGATTTTATTTTTTCAATTTTTTCTGAAGAAACAGGTTTTATCGGGGGAATTATTGTTTTTGCTTTATTTTTAGTTATTTTGTTAAGACTGATTAGGATTATTAAAAAAACTACTGATCCTTTTGCCGAATATATTTGCGCTGGATTTACCGGTGTTTTTAGCTTCCATTTTTTAATTAATGTCGGCATGGCAATGGGAATAATGCCGATAACCGGCATTCCGCTTTCATTTATATCTTACGGCGGCTCATCTTTAGTTTCATCATTGATTGGAATCGGCCTTATTCAAAGCATTTATGTCAGAAGGAAAACGCATCAGCCAATATGAGCCGGCCTAATATTCAGTTCATTGATCCCATAGCCGACATTGGCGTATCTTTGCTGGAAGTTGAAAAACCAAACCGCTATACCGGCGGTGAATACGGACGGCTTGCAAAACGGGACGCTTCTCTTTTTACGCTCATTGCTTTTCCCGATCTGTACGAAATTGGAATGTCAAACCAGGCTTTTAGGATCATTTACAATGGCCTAAACCGCATCCCCGGCATATCATGCGACAGGGCTTTTGCCCCGGCGCCTGATTTTGAACAATTGCTGAACAAAAAAGGCCTGCCGCTCTACGGCCTGGACACAGGCATTAGTCTTAAAAGCCTGGATTTGCTGCTGTTTACCCTGGGTTATGAACTGGGGATTTCCGGCATTTTATCTATGCTAAATGTTTCCGGCATTGCCCTGCGTTCAAATCAGCGCAATGAAGCAGACCCTATTGTCATTGCAGGAGGGCCGGCTGTTTCTAATCCATTGCCTTACAGTCCCTTTGTGGATGCGTTTTGGATAGGAGAGGCCGAGGCCGGTTTTTTTGATCTTGCTGAACAAGTGCTGGGGATTAGGCAGAAAGGCGGAGGCAGGAAGGAAATGCTTTCATTAATACAAAATCATCCTTCCGTCTGGTCAACCGGGAAAACCAGGGCGCTGCGCGCTGTTGATGTTTTGTTTGCAAAAAAAGATCAAACCGCTTCCCCTTATCCTGTGTATCCTGTTTCCAGCATGAAAACAGTGCATCACCACGGCATTCTGGAAATTATGCGGGGCTGCCCAAACGGCTGCAGGTTCTGCCATGCGGGTTACTGGTACCGGCCAATGAGGCAAAAAAAAATTGAATGTCTTTTACATGAAGCAGATGCGCTTATTAACCAGGGCGGATACCGTGAAATTAGCCTTTCTTCGCTTTCCAGCGGCGACTACTGCGGCATTGACAATCTGGTTGACTGCCTTAACAGCCGTTTTTCCCAAAGGCATATTTCCTTTCAACTTCCTTCGCTAAAGGTTTCCACCTTTTCGCTGCATCTTCTGGAAAAAATTTCCCAAACACGGAAAAGCGGGCTGACATTTGCTGTTGAAACCCCGCTTGATTTTTGGCAAATGTCGCTTAACAAACAGGTAACGGAAGAATCGGTAATAAAAATTCTTTTGGAAGCCAGGCAGCAGGGCTGGCGCAGCGCAAAATTTTATTTTATGATTGGCCTTCCGGCCCCGGCGGCACAGCCGCTTCCAGCAGCAGAGGCAGAAAATATTTCTGAAGAAATACTAATTGTTAATTTTATTAATAATATATCAAGAAAAACAAAAATGAATTTTAACATTAATGCAGGAATATTTGTTCCAAAACCCCATACCCCGTACCAATGGGCGCGGCAGATTAACAGCACGGAAGCAGCCGAAAAACTAAAATGTATCCATTCGCAGTTAAAAAGCCGCGGCCATAAAGTAAGCATTTCCGATCCTTTAATTTCCGTGCTGGAAGGGGTTTTAAGCCGCGGGGATGAACGTGCAGGGATTTTGGCAGAACAGGCTTTTCTTGCAGGCAGCAGGCTTGATGCCTGGCAGGAATACATAATGAAAGACGTATGGCGGAATGTGCTGGATAACAATGCTAATCTGGTAAATGCAATTTTATCCGAAAAAAACAAAGAAGATGCGCTTCCCTGGCAGTCCATTGTTTCCGGCACTAGCTTAGCATTTTTACGCCGCGAATTGGAAAAATCAAACAGAGGAGAATTAAGCCGGGTTTGTGCAGAAGACTGTGCAGACAAATGCGGCGTATGCAGCGATACTGTCAACATTATGCGAAACAATACAGAAATTCCCGTTGATCAAAAAAAACTTCCCGGCAGCAGCACATTTGGCGCAATGCCAAAACCCGGTGTCCCGCAGGATACCTGGCGCTTATTGTTTAGTTTTGCAAAAAACGGCAATGCAGTTTTTCATGGGCACCTTAGTTTAATAGAAATATTTTCAATGGCCTTAATCCGCGCAAATATTGACGCACAGTATACACAGGGCTTTAATCCGCTTGCAAAACTGGAAATTGCATCCCCCTTGTCCGTTGGCATAAGCGCCGGTGAAGAAATTGCAGCGCTTGATTTTTCCCATGCAATTTCTCCCCTCGAATTTATAAAAAAAATGAACGCTTCCCTTCCTGAAGGAATATCAATAATAAGAGCTGAATGTTACTGCATTAAAGGCGGCAGCAAAAAACATTCGCTTGCATCGCTGCTCTGGGGGTTTGCTTATGCCAAGGGGAGCGAAATAATGTATGTACCTTTAAACGGGGAAAAAGCCTGGCGCATGCAATATACTGCCGCAGGGGAAAATATTTTTTTGCTGCGGCGTGCCAGTGTGCTTGCAAAAAATATCCATGCTCCCGAAAATTCTTCCTGGGCCTCGTTCTTTGATGTTTACCGCCATCTCTATGGCGGTTTGTAATGTATAAGCATCCATGCTTACTTTTGAAAAACAGTAATTTACTGATGACAAAATAACAAGAATAAGTTATTATTAAAACAGGCGGTAATAGATGGGAATAATAACAATTGATGCAGTTTTTTTAATTATAGGCACTGCATTAATAATAGGCATAATCATTTTATTATTAATTATGTTAAATAAATGCAGAAGAATGGCAAAAAAGCAGAGAAATTTGATAAATAAAATTAAAGAATCCAATAAAACAGCGGAAATAAGAAGAAAATTTTTTGCAAAAATAAGCCATGAAATGCGTACACCGCTTAACATTATTATTGGGCTTTCCGAACTTGAGTTGGGATCTTTTGATGATGAGCAGGGTGAAAGTAATCCGGTTTTGGAAAAAATTTATTCTGCAGGAATGAACTTGTTAAGCATTATAAATGATCTGCTGGATATTACAAAACTGGAATCAGGAAAATTAAGGCTTATTCCGGCAATTTATGATATTTCTAGCTTGATCAATGATACGATGAACATGAATATCCTTAAAATAGGCAGCAAGCCAATACAGTTTCGCCTTCATGTTGACAGCAATTTACCCTCGTATCTTGAAGGAGACAGGCTTCGTGTTAAACAAGTCTTTAGCAATCTAATTTCCAATGCAATTAAATTTACCAATTCCGGATTCGTGGACTGGAACATTACATGCAAAAGAGAGGAAGATCGTGTAAAAATTATTAGCACGGTTAGTGATACTGGAATTGGCATACGTAAAGAGAAAATAGAAAAATTATTTGATAAAAATATTTATTCAATGGATTTTAAAGCCAATAACTATAATGAAGGGATAGGAATGGGGATTTCTATTACCAATGATCTTGTAACCTTAATGGGCGGTACAATTTCTGTAAAAAGCGAGCAAGGCACAGGGTCTGTGTTTACTGTAGAATTTTACCAAAAAGTAATAGGAGATGAAATTATTGGAGAAAAACTGGCGGAAACTTTATCAGAATTTAAGTATCTGGAAAGGCGGCGCAGCATAAACCGGAAAATTTTTCGGGCAAATATGTCTTATGCAACAGTGCTTGTGGTTGACGATGTTATTACGAACCTTGA
>WRNF01000016.1 GCA_009776715.1 Treponema sp.
CCATGAACAAAAGGGCTAAAATTAAAACAATTCCCAATTTCTTCATCATTAATCTCCTAAAAACACCTTTATTTGGAACCTTTAAAAACTTCAGTTTTAAAGATGGATTCCTTATTTTATTGTACCCAAAATGTAAAAAAATACAATAGGCGGGGTAAAATATGTACCCATGAGTCCATATGCCCATTCGGTTTTTTCCCCAAACAGAAACCTTCTGCATTCTTAAAATTTGTCTAAATACTGTTTTCTCTTTATCTGGCAGCAATTACACGATTCATATTCATATATTCTTTTAAAGAACATAAAATCGTGGCACGGGCGTTTATTAAAAAAGCTTTTTCCGGTTGAAAACTTAAAAGCATCTCGCTTGAGTATTGTTGATAAAACGATTCCAGCATCTGGTCTTCATTTAGCCCATTTTCTTTCATTTTTAAAATAAAATTATGACAGGCCATGGTTGCAGAAAGAGCTCTGTCAAAAAAACCGGTTTCGTTTTCACTGCTGGTAAAACCACGGTGCGGCAGCGATAAGAACTTGTAAGGAATTTGTCTGCATTTCTTTATTGAGTTGATTGTATCAAAATAACTGGAAAGATAAGCAGGAACGATGCTTCCATCTGGCATAAAAACCCCTGGGGTTTCATTTAATATAAGTAATTCAAGTTCTGGAATAAAGAAACAGAGCGAATCTCTGGTATGCCCTGGCGTCTCAAGCGTTTCTACAGTTATATCTCCAAGTGAAATTCTGTCTCTGTCTTTTACAATTACATCTCCGTGGAAAACATTGTCATTATATGCTGTATCTATGGTGATGCCATGAGTTTTAGCCGCCTCAAGGGACAACTCGCGAATGACCCGTCGTGGGGTATCTTTTAACAGAACCTCTGCTCCCACAGCCGAAGTTACGGTTCGCAACTGAGGCCATTCTTTCCTAAAATACGGCAGCGCTCCAATATGATCATAATGGGTATGTGTAAAAAAAATATAATCCAAAGGTCTTTCTTTAAGAGTGTCTTTTACTCTTTGGATTGTGTTTTCTGCACAGAATGCCATGCCACAATCAAAAAGAGCGGTATGATACTTTCCGACCAAGAGATTTCCTTCGCTTGAATTATGGGTAATGCAGTTAATGTATTTATTTAAAATTCCAGTCTCCTCTGATGAAATATATCCAATTTTGGTGAAGATAAACCCTCTAGGAGCCTGTCGGACTTGTAGAATTTTACAGCATTTTGCCGTAAAATTCTCCTATATTGGGGCTCCTTACGGAGTTTGCAGAGTAAAAAATGCTCAAAAACGTTGTTTTCTCGCATTTTTTTTATCAAAAAGGGCAAAGCCCGACAAACTCCTAGCCATTTCCTGTTAGCACAAGCCTTGATTCGAAAATCTGGTTTAATGCCCCGTGCTTGCAGCAGGGAGCCTTATTGCATCTTCTGCCGTAATTATATCACAAATTATAATTTTGTGTCATGATGGGTAAAAGCATATTTGATAATCCGAAAATGCTTTTTTCCTTTTNCTTGTCCACAAAGTAACCGACTTTGTGGACAGACACTAAATAATTACCTCTTTTTCTAAAATCANAAAAAAATAAAAAAAAAGCTAAAGTTTTAATGCCTCATGGCCGAAAATGAATATGGTTAGATGTATCACTGCGAAATTCCGCGGTTGCAGCAGCGAAGCAATTAACCAAATTAAAGGCAAGGATGCCTGGTATCTATACAGATACCGTATATTTCAAGGAGGATCTTATGATCATTAATCACAACCTGAGCGCAATGTTTGCGGACAGGTCCCTTTCGGTTACCCAAACTTTTCTAAACAAAAGCATGGAAAAACTTTCATCCGGTCTGCGCATTAACCGCGCAGGAGACGACGCTTCCGGCCTGGCCGTATCAGAGAAACTGCGTGCGCAGATTCGCGGCTTAAATATGGCTTCTTTTAATGCGGCAAACGGCATTTCCTTCATTCAAGTAAGCGAAGGATATTTGCAGGAATCCGAGGATCTTCTGCAGCGCATTCGTGAGTTGGCTGTTCAGGCTTCCAACGGCATTTACACTGAAGAAGACCGGCTGTACATTCAGATTGAAGTTTCACAGCTCGTTGATGAAATCGACCGCATTGCCAGCCATGCCCAGTTTAACGGCATGAATATGCTCACCGGGCGCTATGCAAGGGTTTCAGGGCAAAATACCGTAACCGCTTCCATGTGGTTCCATATTGGCGCTAACATGGATCAGAGAGAACAAGTGTTCATTGGCACAATGACCAGTGAAGGCTTAGGCATACGCGATGTAGGCGACAGGAGTTTTATCAGCCTGGAAACCGCAGACGGCGCAAATCAGGCCATCGGCGTGATGGATTCGGCGTTAAAAATTGTCAACAAACAGCGCGCAGACCTTGGCGCATACCAGAACAGGCTGGAACATGCAGTTCGCGGCTTGGATGTCGGCGCAGAGAACATGCAGGCTGCAGAATCCAGAATCAGGGATACCAACATGGCTAACCAAATGGTAGAATATGTTCGTGACCAGATTCTTTCCCAGTCAGGGACTGCAATGCTTGCCCAGGCAAACCAAAGAGGAACTTCGGTATTGCAGCTTTTACAGTAAATTAATATTTTTTATTAACAAGGGCTTGACATTTTTTTAAATGTTTGGTATTTTTAGAAATCCTTTGTTAAAAGAAGCGTTTTTAAGGGCAAGCTAGCCTAAAAAAGCGCAGGTTTTGTGAGGCAATTATTTGCCTCACAAGACCATTGTTCTTTGAAAAAAACCTTCCGTTGATACACGGAGCGAAGGGAACCGTCTATTAAGGCAAATGCCGGATAGCCGTTTCACTTCGTGGTGCGGCTTTATTAAAGGGTGACGGCGCGAAACCTATCCTTCAATTTTGCCGCTTCCGCGAAATAATCCCTGCACGGATTGTAGGGAAAATCAATACATGGAGGGTTATATGATAATTAATCACAACATGAGTTCAATGTACGCCGATCGTCAGCTCGGTGTAGTCCAGTTTGACGTTTCCAAAAGTATGGAAAAACTTGCATCCGGTATGCGGATCAACCGCGCCGGGGACGATGCTTCCGGTCTTGCAGTATCTGAAAAGATGCGTGCCCAGATTCGTGGTTTAAATCAGGCCGTGCGCAATATTCAAGACGGTGTTTCATTTATTCAGGCATCTGAAGGGTACCTTCAGGAATCACAGGATGTTCTGCACCGGATTCGCCAGCTTGCTGTTCAATCAGCCAACGGAATTTATTCCGATGAAGACCGCTTGTACATTCAGGTAGAAGTGTCTCAGCTTGTGGACGAAATAAACAGGATTGCCAGTCATGCTCAATTTAACGGCATGAATATGCTTACCGGAGCTTTTTCCCGTGATGCAGAAAGGATTATGCAGTTCCAGGTTGGAGCTAATATGGATCAAAACAAGAGAGTCTATATTGGCGACATGACTGCCGGAGCCTTAGGGCTTCAGGACGGTGAAGGCCAGGATGGCATTATTTCANTNAGCACCCCTGAAGATGCGAATCAGACTATCGGAACATTAGACGCTGCTTTGAAAATGGTTAATCAGCAAAGAGCGGATCTTGGCGCATACCAAAACCGCTTTGAAATTGCCGCTAAAGGCGTTGCAATAGCAGCAGAAAACCTGCAGGCTGCTGAATCCAGAATTAGAGACGTGAATATGGCCAATGAAATGGTGTCATACACCAAAGATTCTATCCTGAATCAGGCCGGAACCGCGATGCTTGCCCAAGCTAATGTGCGGACACAATCCGTGCTTCAGTTACTCGGCTAATCGCTGGCACAATTATTTACTGCATTTAACGCAGTTATTAGAATCATGTTTAAGAGGCTTCTGGACGTTGTCTTTTAAATGTGGGGACGTGGAAGTTCGCGCCCTTCCCGTCCTTGTTTTTTTAGGCCTGCCATGGACGGCAGGTAAATTTAAGAAACAGGGAGGTACCGTGAAAATGTCTATCTCAAATGTTGAATTCAGCATGAATTCTTCTCCGCCGCTGGAGTTTCCCATATTGCAGAGAAACTCTGAAAAACAGCGGGCAATTGCGGATAAAGCAATTGAGTCAATACCGGGAAGTACCGAGGATAACAGTACCAAATCAAATGGTATTTACAAGGCTGTTTCTGATATTGAACGGGTCAGCCAGGCTTTTAACAAAAAATTACAATTTGTGGTTGATCACACATCAAATGAAGTAATTGTCAAGGTCATTGATAGAGCCACTGACAAAGTAATTAAGGTATTACCGCCTGAAGAATTGCAGCGGCTCCATAGAAAACTCAGGGAAACAATAAGTTTTCTCTTTAATGAAAAGGTGTAATTACCGCATTTAGAGTTTCTTATTGCACAGGGGAATAAGTCTTATGTCTGATGCTTATATGCCAGGGGTAAAAAGCCGGTTTGATACGGAAAAGCTCATTGAAGATTTAATGAAAATTGAGCGGATACCCAGGGACAGAACGGAAAAAAATATTGATTCTCTTCAAGAACGAAAGTTGTGGTGGCAGGATTTAGGCCGGCGCATTGGTTCTATGCGCGACAGTTCCCGCCTGCTTTTTTCGTTTCAAAACCCGTTTAATGAACGAAGCTCAAGCTCTTCCGATGAATTTTCAATTTCCGCAACTGCTTCCCGGGAAGCCCTTGAAAGCAATTATAATTTTTTAGTAAAACAGCTTGCGCAAAGCGACCGTTTTTTATCTTTTCCCCTGGATGAAAAAACAAACATAGAAGCCGGTGTGTATGTCTTTACCGTTGGCAGCGATGAAATTTCCCTGGATTTTAAGGGCGGGACGCTTAAAGAATTTGCCGATGCCTTAAACCGCAGGGGCCGGGACAAAATAAACGCTAGTTTTATTACAGTGAAGCCTGGAAGCAGATCGATGTTATTGGAAGCAAAAGCTGCCGGCAGCGAAAACCGGCTTGGTTTTTTAGGAGCAGCAGAGCCGCTTGCGCTACAACTTGGCTTTGTGGAACCGGTAAGCGACCCCGGCACTGAAATTTCCTTTGAAGAAGGTTCTGTAGAAAAAAGCCCTTTAATTGAAGGCAGCCTTCCCGACGGAATGTTATCTTCCAATGCGCCAGTGATCAACGAAGGCGTAATAGCGCTTCCTCCCCTTAGCTCCGCTGCCGTTCCCTTGCAGATCGATGTGGGCGCCGGTTCGTCCTTAATCTTAAAAATTGAAACCCTTACCGATGCTTCTTCAGATTATTTCAATGCAATTTCACAGCCGCCCTCCGGCCCAAGAGTCCCTTCATCGGGAACGGCATCTTACGGCGGCATTACCATACAAAATGCCCCTTCGTCCACATCTTTGCCCGAATGGGAGCCTCCGCCTGTGCCGCAGCGCCGGGACAGCCTGAGCGTTTTTTCGTTAAGTTTTTCCGACGGCAGCAGCGTTGCGCTGCCGCCCATTACCGATACAGCTTCTTTTACCGAGCGGCAGTATAATCTTGCGGATTTTGCCGAAGGAAAAACCATTACTGCTTTGCTTATTGACAATGCCAACACTCACCGTGGAATTTCGGTGCGGCAGGCTGTGGTGTTTGATCCCGACAGCACAGGCGGCGGTTACAAACCGGTTAATGCGGTTTCTGTTGCGCAGGATGCGGTTGTTCAAATGGAAGGCATTGAAATGACGCGCCCGTCAAATACCATTGATGACATAATTCCGGGGGTTACTGTACATTTAAAAGGCGTTTCTGAGAGGCCGGTTCGTGTGGAGATCAACACCAACCGCGAGGCGGTAAAAAATGCAATTATTTCCTTTGTTGGCAATTATAACCGCCTTATGGCAGAGCTTAATGTGCTAATACGGAACGATGCATCCATTATTGACGATTTAGCCTATCTTGAAAAAGACGAAGTAGAGGAAATGAAAAAACGGCTTGGGGCTTTTTCCGGAGACTCGTCTTTGAATCAGCTTAGGACAAGCATGCAAAGAACGGTTTCTACGCCTTACCCCACCGATGCGGATAAAGGCATTTCAATGCTGGCCGAGATTGGAATAGGCACCAATACACGGCAGGCCGGGGGAAGTTACAACAGAGCTCAGTTACGCGGATATTTAGAGATTGACGAAAAAGTCCTGGATTCGGCATTGGAAGGAGACCTTAGGATAATCCGGCAATTGTTTGGGTCTGACACTTCAGGCGATCTTATTGTCGATACCGGGGCNGCATTTAACATGGATGTTCTTACAAGGCCGTTTATTGACACTGGCGGCATAATTTCCCTTAAAACTAACACCATCGATTCAAGGATAAGCCAGGATACAAGGCGCATTGAAACAATGGACCGCCAGCTTGAAGCCAAGGAAGCAGAGATGAAAATTCAATATGCCCGCATGGAAAGCGCTTATGCCCGCATGGAACAAATGTCTAATTCGCTTGATAATTTTAGCCAGCGGAACAACAATAACAGGTGATGCATGAAAATAAGGATTAACGGGGCTGATGCTGATATAAGGCCGGACACAGAAAAAACAGTAGGCGAAATTCTCAGTGTTATGGAATCCTGGCTTTCGGGCAGCGGGCATCGTTTAAGCGGGTTGAATGTTGACGGAGAAATGATTAGCGCAGAATCTATGGAAGCCTGTTTTACCAGGGAAATTGATACTATTGATACAATGGATATTAGCACCAGTTCGCTGCCTCAGTTGCTGGCCGAATCTTTGATGCATTTACTCCAGGACGCTGAAGAATACGAGGCGGCAGGGTTTGAAGAAAAAGCGTTATTTGCTGCCAGATGGAGAGAAAGCCCCCAGGCCTGCATGCTTGCCGAGCAAAACCCTGTTTTTTTTGAAATGGCAGAAAACGTTTTTTCAGGCCGCGGCATTGATCCCGAGTCGCTTAGGAAACTTACTGTAGAAAGGCTTAGGGAACTGCAGGATCCTTCATCTGAATTCGGCAAGTTATTGCCTTTGGTGGAAAATATTTGCCTAAGGCTGGAAGAGCTTCCTTTGGATTTACAAACAGGGAAAGATACCAGGGCGGCAGATACAATTAGCTTATTTTCCGGCGTAACGGAAAAAATATTGCGCATTATTAATGTGCTTAAAATGGAAGGGTATCCAGTAGGAGAAGTATCGGTAAACAATATGCCAATAAACGCATATATTGCCGAATTTGATTCAGTTTTGCGTCAAATGCTCAATGCCTATGAACAGCGGGACATTATTTTGGTAGGCGATCTTGCAGAATATGAAATGGCTCCCCGGTTGCGTACCATCCATTCATCTATATTAAATGCCGCAGGAGATTGATATGAGTTTTTTTTCAAATTTGGTTCTTTTACCATTACAGGGAGTGGGCGGATTAAACCGCAATTTATTTGAAAGACAAACAGGCAGTATGAGTACCTGGAATCTTTTATATTTTTTCATTGGAATAGTTGTAATTGTTGTGCTTCTTGTTATTGTTAATAATGCAAAAAAGAAATCCAGAAATCCTGCTTTAGGCGGCAGGGCAAAAGAAAAAGGTTCCCAGCCCCGGCATTTTTCTGTTTTAGCGCTGCATAAAATTACCAGTAATCTGGGGCTTGACCGCGAGCAAAGCAAAATGCTGGAATTTGTTCTGCGCAGCGACAGTGTTACCGATCCAATTCGTTCTCTTAATTCAGCCAGCCTGCTGGACAAACATTTTAAGCGTGCATACCGGCTAATTGAACGCACGGCGATAAGCGAGGATGAGTTAAACAACCGGCTTTCGGTGCTTTTTTCAACAAGGAATATCATTGATTCTAATACAAACAGTACTTCCACCACCTCAACCAGGCAAATACCGGATAATTCTGCTGCAGTGCTGGTTGTAGGAGAAACCAATTATCCGGTTAAGGTAATATCTTCGCGGGGAGATTCTCTTGTTGTAACAAACCCATTGGGTCCCACTGGTTCTCCTCTGCAATTGGGCAGAGGAAGCAAGGCAAGCCTTTCCTTCTTTTCAAAATCAAGCAAGGGTTTTTCGGTAGACACAAGAGTTCTTGGTTCTGCGGAATCTGCCGACGGGCCTGTTATGCAGTTAGTGCATTCTGGCCAGATAAAAAAGCTTTCCCACCGAAGCGCCCGCCGCCGGCAAACAGTCATTGCCACCGCTTTTTATTTTGTTTTTCCCGATGATGCCTCTGCAAAGAAAAAAGATCAAAAATTATCGGTTGACAGAAGGCGTTTTACCGGCAATATTATGGACATTTCCATTGGGGGCTGTTCCATTAAAACAACGGTATCGGTAAATTCCGGCCAAATGCTGAAGATAGAATTTACACGCGATGACAATACCGTAGTTGCCGCTCTTGGAGAAGTGTTAAGAACTAACCGAACCGGAATTAACACCATCATGCATATTAAATTTCTTAAAGTGCCGCGAAAATCGCTTAATTCAATAAATGCCATGGTGTATGAATATACAGATAATTAAGCTGTTAAGCTGGAAAGTGGAAAGGATACAATGAAAATAATAACCGTTAAAGACATTATAAGGAAAGATGTCCCAATTTACTATCGTTTGTTATATACCGGAGTTGCCATAATGGAATTTACCGGAAAAACAAATGAACATAGAATTGATTTTACCATTGAAATAAAACCGACTGGTTATAAGGAAATAATTGTAAATATTTTAGATAAAATTGATTATCCGCTTGTTCCTGTGATAAAAGAACTTAAAAATTTTATTGATGCCATGCACTTAAATGGAATGCTGCCTGACTGAGTATGTTTCCCAATCACCGGATGAAACAATGGCCCTGGGAGAAAAACTGGCACGCCGGTTAATGGCAGGGTCGGTTATAGCGCTGCGCGGCGGATTGGCCGCCGGTAAAACCTGCCTGGTAAAAGGCATCGCGCGGGGGCTTTGCATAACAGAAGACATTCTTAGCCCTACTTACACTATTGTTAATGAATATTCCGGTCTTTTAAATAATCAAAATATTTCCCTGTTTCACATTGACGCTTACCGTCTGTCAGGCGATGAGGATTTTGAAAACACCGGCGCAAAAGAATGTATCGGCGGCAAAGGGATAACCGTTATTGAATGGAGCGAACGTATACCTGCATCTGTTCCGCCCGGCGCAATAAACATTGTTATTGAAATAACCGGTCCCCAAAGCCGCATTTTTCGCATAACGGGTTTAAGGCCATGAACCTTCTTGCCATTGACACTGCTTCAGAAAAATTCTCTGCTGCCGTAAATGCAGGCGGGGAAACATGGCTTTTTCAGGCCGATGCAGGCCTAAGGCACAGCGAACTATTGATGGACGGCATAGACAATTTAATGAATAAAGCGGCTTTGCAGCCTTCTGATTTATCGGGGGTCTTGTGCATGGGCGGCCCCGGCTCTTTTACCGGGCTGCGGATCGGCTTTTCTGCTGCGAAAGGACTTGCCCTATCGCTGGGAATTCCCTTTGCGCCTGTGCCCACGCTGGAATGTATGGCTTGGCCCTTTTCTTCGCTGCCTTTGCCGGTAATGCCGGTTATTGATGCAAAACAAGGGGCTTTTTTTTGCGCATTGTTTTATAAAGGCAGCCGCCTTTGCCCCGACATGGATGCCAAACCTGCCGCTATTGCGCAAAAAATTGCCGATGAAAGCCAGGCGCTATTGCTGGGGCCTGGAGCGGCATTGCTGCATGAAAGATTAATGTCTTTGCCAATTGACGATGCTCTTAAAAACAGAATTTTTTTAGGAAAAGACCTGACTTGGGGAAATGCCGAAACGCTTCTGCGCATTGCCCATGAAAAAAATATATTTTCTGGTTTTACCCCTGACTATTCCAGCGGCCCCGTATATCTTCGCAAAAGCGATGCAGAAAAGTAAATTCCCTCTTTTGCCTGTTAACGGTATTTTGCCTCTGGTTTTTCTGTAATAAGATTTGCTATTTACAAAAATTCCCAATTTCCCTAAGCCTGCCAATGATTTTAATATGCTGCGTACAGGCCTGTTCGCATTGGCCGCAGCCGGTACATTTTGCGGCAACTGAACGATCAAGGTTCCAGTGCCAGCGGAGACGGCTGCTTACAGGGTCGTCTGAGGCTTCTTCGTTTAAAATTTTTTGGTTGTATGCGTCCATAAGTTTTGGTATGGGAATTCCCTGCGGGCAATTATCGCAATAAGCGCAGCCGGTGCAGAGGCCTTCAAAGGACGCAAGCATTTTTTCCTTAACAGAGTCTAGTTCCTCCTGTGTTCGGGGCCGATAATTATCCATTGCGGCAAGTGCTTCCTTTATTTCTTCGGCATTGCTGAAACCAACAATTGTGCTGGTAATTTCGGGATGATCCCAAAGGAAATGCAGCGCTGCCGCAACAGTTCCTTCGCCGGGACGCTTCAGCAAACTGAATTTTTCCGGATGCTGGGGAATTACTCCGCCGCCCAGGGGGTTCATTATCACGGCGCCAATTTTTTTCTCCCGTACAGCATCAAAGGCGGCCTGCCGCGAAAGAAAGTTGCCGGCGGAATAACCGAACAATACTCCTTCAAAAACCCCTTCCATCAAAAGTTCTTTTATTTCATCGCCAATTAGATGGCTGGAAACACAGACATGGCGAATAAGCCCTTCGTCTTTTAATTTTCTAAAAGTATTTAAAATGCCGTTGTTTTTTCTTTCCTGCCAGTTTTGAAGGTTTAAAATGCACCAAATATGGTAAAAATCAATAAACGGTAAATCCATGCGTTTCAATTGTTCCTCTATTTCTTTTCGAATTTGATCCGGTTTNGAAGTAGAAGTTTTTGTCGCAGAATAATAGGGGATTTTTCGCTTCCGCATTTCTGCAAAACCTTTGCCGTACACCAATTCGCTTTTATTATCGCAATATCCGGGGGCGGTATCAAAATAATTCACTCCGCCTTCCGCAGCGGCCAGCATCATTTTTACGCATGCATCATAATCATTAATATTTGCAAACCGCATTCCTCCAAATCCAAGAAGTGAAATTTTTTCCCCGGTAAATCCATATTCTCTGTAAATCATAATACCCTCCTCTTTTATTATAGCTTAATTAAAGCCTATTGACTATCGTAATAAACATAGTTATAAATATTAGGCGAGGAGAAAAAAGTTTTTATGCCAATAAAAATACCCGGAGAGCTGCCTGCTGTCCAGAAGCTTAGGCAGGAGCATGTTTTTGTAATGACCGATGACCGCGCAGAACGGCAGGATATTCGCCCGCTGAATGTGGCTATTGTAAACCTTATGCCCACAACAGTGGATACTGAAATTCAATTGCTGCGGCTTTTGGGAAACAGCCCCTTGCAGATTGATATTACTTTTTTACGCATGGGCAGCCATAAATCCAAAAATGCGCCGCCCGGGCATTTAGAAAAATTTTATAAAAATGCGCAGAATGTTATTCATACCGGCATTCGTTTTGACGGATTGATTATAACAGGCGCTCCGGTAGAAACTTTGCCNTTTGAAGAAGTTGATTATTGGGATGAACTAACACAGCTTATTGATTATTCAGAGAAAAATGTTTTTTCTGCTTTATATATATGCTGGGGAGCGCAGGCCGGGCTGTACCGCCGTTATAAAATTCAAAAAACGCTGTTGGANAAAAAGCTGTTCGGCGTTTTTCCCCATGCGGTAAATGAACAGTTCCATGCCTTGTTTCGCGGTTTTGACGATGAATTCCTTGCCCCGCAATCCAGGCACACCACTATCGAACGCAGCCTAATTGCAGCAAATCCGCTCTTGACCATTCAATGTGAAAGCGAAGAAGCAGGCGTATGCATTGTTACCGCCCGTGAAGGCCGCGAAGTGTATGTTACCGGCCATCTTGAATACGATCCGCTCACCCTAGACCGCGAATACCGCCGGGACCTTGCCAAAGGGCTGCCAATAGATCCGCCAAAAAATTATTACAGGGACGATGATCCTTCAAATGCTCCTGTGGTACGCTGGCGTGCGCATGCCCATNTGTTCTTCGATAACTGGCTTAACTANGTGTATCAGGAAACTCCATATAACCTAGCNGAACTGGATTAAAAGCTATAATTTACTGCATAAAAAAACCCCGGCGCAACGTCCGGGGTTTTCAACAAAAAATTACTGTTTTTTAGAGCCAAAAGCGAATACCTATTTCTAAAGGTATCCATCCCGCGAATCCCAAGCGGTTGCCATCATTTTTGGTTCCTATATAATTATTTTTCCATTTATTTCTACCATTAATTTGAAGGCCAAAACTGGGGGCAATCCCTACCCATATATCCATCCACTCAAGGGGATGAAAATGTAAGGCAATGGGAACCCTGATACCAAAACTTAGATCAGCTCGAGAATACCAATCATATTTCCAACTGCTAAAATTAAAAAAGCCGCCTAAGCCAAAATGCCAGCCCATGAATGGAAGAAAATCCATATCAATGATGTAGTAGTCTCCGGTAATGCCAAAGCCAAACCAGCCGCCGGTGCCAAACCAGCCGCCGCCGCCACGAAGGTTAACGCCCCAGTAAATAGGAAGCTTAGGAATTACCAGCGATAAACCGATACCCATCCCATTACCATAATAATCGTTAAAGCCAATGCCATAACTTCCAAAAACACCTATGCCAAATCCATCCGGATGTTCGGCAAATGCTGTGCCTGTCCCTAGTATGGCGACAAGGGCAAACACAAGAAAAAATTTCTTCATAAAAAAACACTCCTTACGGCATATTTGAATTTATTTTTTTTAAATGCCGTGATTATAAAAAATACGCTTTATTAAATATTTTGTCAAGTAATAGCCTGCAGTAATAGCCTGCAGTTTTTTCAAGCCACCAGGCTGTTCTCTTTCTTCCTTTTCTGTTTTTAAACCTGTTTTAATAAACTTGTCTTTTAAAACCTGTCTTGACAATATTTCAATAGAAGGGCATTATATTTTCAGGAAATAAAAAGAAAGCATCGATACCTAATTCAAAGAGAATAATGCTTTCAACAA
>WRNF01000017.1 GCA_009776715.1 Treponema sp.
TTTATTTCACATAGGCCCCTTGCAACCGTTCCCTGCGCGCTTAAGGTTTTTTCGAGGCGGTAAGGAACAATGGCCGGATCATTCCGGCTTGGGCTGCAAAGATGCCTGCCAAGGGCGGCATATGCTTCAAGGCCGTAAAAATCATCGGCATTTATTAACGAAAAAGGCCGGTCAATTTTGTCCGCGGCGCAAAGCAGCGCATGGGTTGTTCCCCAGGGCTTTGTCCTTCCGCATTTTTGCGATTCGGTAAAAATTGTATGAGGAATTAAACTGTCCTGTTCCTGATACGCAAATTCCCATTTTATTTTTGAGCCAATGCGGGAAATTACTTGAGACCTGAATTCTTCTTCTATGCCGCGGCGGATAATAAAAATTATTTTTTCAAAACCTGAGCGCAGCGCATCGTATACCGAATAATCCATCAATACTTCCCCGTTTTTTCCAAGCGCATCCATTTGTTTTAAGCCGCCGTAACGGCTTCCAATACCAGCCGCAAGTATAACTAAAATTGGATTTTCCATGCTTCTTCCTTAATTTATTGTAATATACCGAATAAATGAATATCCGTCAAATTCTATAACCTTTTCTTTTTTCCATATTTTCGGATCAATTTCCGGAAAAAAAGCATCGCCTTCATACTGCCGGTGGATTAGCGTTAATTCGATGACGTTAGCGTAAAAAAGCGCTTCGCTGTAAATAGATGCGCCTCCGCAAATATACACTTTTTGCCAATTTGCGCAGGAGAGAATGGCCTCTTTTAGGGAAGGAAAGACCGTTGCTCCTGTTACCGGCTCTGGAGAAAGCGATTGCGATACAATAATATTTGGCCGCCCCGGCAAGGGCCGTTTTGGCAATGATTCCCATGTTTTTCTGCCCATAATGCAGGGCCAGCCATAGGTTAATTTTTTGAAATGCTCCATGTCTGATTTTAACGACCAGGGCAAAGAATTATTTTTACCAATAACATGGTTTTCTGACATGGCTGCAATTATTATTATTTCCATCTATGTGCCTGTATTGTATTATACCGCAATGTCGAATTTAATTGCAGGGTGAGGATTGTATCCTTCAATTTTTGAATCGGTGTAATGCCAGTCAAAAACGGATGTAAAAGGCTCAGTTTTTATCTGCGGCAGGGGCCTGGGTTCCCTTGAAATTTGTTCTTTTATTGTTTCCAGGTGGTTTAGGTATATGTGGGTGTCTCCCAAAAAGCCAATGAGCTTTCCTTCGGCAAAATTTGCTTCTTTTGCCAGCAGATGGAGCAGGCAGCCGTAACTTGCAATGTTAAACGGCAGCCCCAGCGCGACATCAACGGAACGCTGATTCCACAAAAGGTTCAGGGCGCCGTTAATTACGGTGATCTGAAAAGAGTAATGGCATGGAGGCAAAGCCATGCGGGAAAGGTCCATTGGGTTCCATGCCGATACAATCATGCGCCTGCAATCGGGGTCTGTTTTTAATGTTTCAACAGCAATTTTAAGCTGATCAACGCCATTGCCCGATGGAATTTTATTATATGCGGCATATTCCGCCCCAAAGTGCCGCCATTGCCAGCCGTAAATCGGCCCAAGATCGCGTTCTGCCTTCATTTTGGCTTTTGTTTCTTCATCGTTTTTATAAGGCACTTCGTCTCCGGAACACCATTCGTCCCAGATGTGATTATTGTTATCTTGTAGCCATTTTTTATCGGTAAAGCCTTTGATAAAAAATTCCAGTTCTGATGCAACAAGCCTGAAAGGAATTTTTTTTGTTGTTAACAAGGGAAATCCTTCTTTCATGTCGTGTTCAAATATTAAACCGGCAACGGTAATTGCATCCTGGCCGGTGCGGTTTTTTTTGCGAAACCCCTGCGAGAGAATTTTCTCTGCAATTTGTATATATGCTTTCATTGCTAATTAAATAACTCCAAAAATTTTTTAACCGTATTATAATTTTCTTCAATGGTTAATCTTGTTTCATTTATTAAACGCGGTGCATTTACAACCTGATACGAAATATTTTCTCCGGTTACGCACCAACGCGCGAAATGTTCACAATTATTCGTAATAAGATTATATTGTTTTTCTCCTATTCTTGATCTTGCTCTTCGTATAATTTCGTCTTCGGGAAATGCGGGCTGTATATTCTTTATATACCGCAAGGCTCGTCCGTTAAGGAATTTTTCCACAGTTGTTTCATGGATAACTCCGTTTTCAAAACTTATTTCTTGGCCTTCGTAAGGAGCATAATGAATAACTTTTCCGCTCCCGATATACACACCATAATGCTGATAAGCGCTAAATCCAGCAAAATAATTTTCTACATAAAGAACGGTTCCTGTTTTTATGCTTTCATAAATAAAATTAAAAGGATCGTTAATGGCTTGAATTTTTCTTTGCTGAATTTCCATCAAACTCTTTGCCATTTTTTCTTTTAGTTCTGTGCGGTTTGTTGAGTCCTGCGATTTAAGGTCCTGATAATCTTTTATTAAAGAACCAATAAAATTTTCATCTGACAACAAGCCAAGGGATAATTTGGATAAGCTCTTATTTTCTGTAATGTTTATTGTATAATCCTGAATAAAAAAAGCATCCATTGAGTTTAGCGATTCGCCCACTTGATCGTAATATGATAATATTCCAGAACTATAGGGTGAGATAAAATCATTTTTTGATATAAATGATAATACCGCCTCTTTATTTTGTGCCAACTGAAAAAAGTTTATTATTTCAAGATATTGATTAAACACATAATAAATTGTATCGGTATAATGTTCCAGGTTTTTTCCAATAATTTGATAAAATCCAGAATTCTTATTCATAATTGTATTAAAATTGTCAATAATATATTTTTCCTCGGATGATTTATCGCCTTTTACTGTATCAATAACGGTATTAATTATTCTATTTATGCCAGTTCCCAGCGAAAAATACCAGTTAACATATTCTTCAATGTTATTTAAGTAAATTTCAGTTTGGCTGTTTACAGCATCAATAAAAAGAATTTTTGTTTTATCAACAATATTTTCCGAAATTACAGGCATTGAATGCATTAATGCGCTTATTGCCAAATTATCATAAATAATACCGTCTATTTCAATTAAAGAAAAAGGTATCATGGATTTATAATCCAAAACAATAGTCCCGGAAATATCTGTCGAATTGGATATAACTGAAACAGTGCATTGATTTATGTAATAATTAAAAAAATTGCCGTTTAACATTTCTTTGTAATATTCGTATTCTGCGGTTTCAGCCAATGATAGAAGATTAGGCCTTTGGGAAGTGCCAGATAAATAATAATTAATGGTATTAATATATTTTGAAATATAAATATTAAGAAAAGCTTCGTTGTGTTTATTCCAATTATTAACAAGAAATAAAAAATAATCTAAAAATGCATCCAGGGAATTTGAATGATAATAATTTCCATTATTGTTATAAACTTTAAAACCAAGCGGACTAAACAGCGGGAGTTGTTTAATGATTATATTACTGTTTATTTCACTTGTGTCTGTAGCCCTGCAAGCTGTTAATAAAAAATCAAAACAATCAAGGCTTTGTTCAGTTAATTTACTTATTTTTTCCAAATAAACAGAAAGTTCGTTTGAATATATATTTTTATCTGCATTTAGAAATTCTTCAGAAACTGCCAGCGCATAATTATTTTTAATATTTTCTATTATGGCATTAGTATTAAAATTAATTAAATCTTCAAAATCTTTATGTAATTTTTCAATTGAGGATATAATAAAATTAAAATAAATTTCATTATATAAAATATTGCCGCATTCATAAATATTAATTTTTGAAGGAAATATATCATCAAAAGTATTGTATTTTTTGCTTTTATATGTATACGGAATAATTGCTTTGCAGTTTATTAATTGATTTAAAAAATGAGCATCTATTTCCCGTGCTTTGTTATAGTAACTGTCAATTGCGTTTCGAGATGATGTAATAAAAGAATTATTTTTAACGGCGGGAATAATGTTAGATTCATTATTGATAACATCAAAAAACATTGTATTAAAATAATCGCCGAATATTTCATTTATTTCACTGCTAAATGAAATGTCAAGTTTTCGGTACTGGTCATTACGCTCTTCAATTAAGTTGTCAATTTTTCGTTTGTTATAAGAGACCCCGTCTATTGAAACACTGGAAAAAAAGAAAAAGACGAAAATTAATGAAATAACAAGAAAAACCGGAATAAAAATTACTTTTTTTTTCACGATGCCTCCAAATAAATATTTTTCCATGTTGGCATTATGGAAAAATTATGATTTAATGTAGTAGAGTGAACATAGTGCAATTTTACCGAAAATTTTCAGAAAAGTCGAGACGTGTATTTAAAGGAAAAGTATTTTCAAGAATTGATATATTGTTTTTTCTTTTAGCCTTTGCAGTATTTGTATTTTTTACAATTGACAGGATAGTTAATGTTGTTGTTGAATCAATATCGGCAGGTGTTATTGATGTCTATGTTTCTGAACAATTTAATGATTTATTTGGAAGCAAAACAACTTCTGCGCTAATACAGGAATTTGAAGGACTTAATCCGGATATAAAAATAAATATATTGCAGCCAGAAACACAAAATGAGGCTCAGATTGAATCAGATGAAATTATAATTAAAAAAGCAGACATTGTTTTTTTTGACGACAGTGAGATTGGCGAATTGATAAACAGTTCCGCTTTAAAATCGCTTGAGCCTTTTGTTTTTTCTGAAGATCAGGGAATGCATCAGACAGAAAAATGGGCATTGCCATTAGTGGCCTTTGTTGATCTTTTTGCCTTTAATATAGATATTTTAGAAGCCGCAAACTTAGACCGCCCGCCAAAAACACAAAGAGAATTTATTTCTGCCTGTAGGGCAATTTCCAGGATAGATGCTGCTAAGTTTGGGAAAAAATTTATTTACGGCTTTGGGTTAGGTTTGAATCAATATAATCCCAGGGAGCTTCGCCGCAATTTTTTTCCGTGGATTTGGGCAAACGGAGAAGATATTCTAAGGCCGGATTCCAACGGAGATGATGTTTTCCTTTCCATAACAACCTTTCAAATTTTAGATCTTTTTGATGAACTGTACCGGAATGAATTTATTGCCCCTAACGTTTTATTTAAAAAAAGTACACACGTTTTGGATGAATTTATTGCAGGAGAAATAGCCATGTTCACAGTATCCGCTAAAGATTTTGCGCATCTCCAGCAAAATTCCGGAAAGGTTAATTTTGGCGTTACGTCAATACCATCAATGGTTCAGGGAAAAAACAGGCTTGGAATTTCAAAAATTTATGTAGGAATTAACAGCGAGTGTCAAATTGTTGAGGAAAGCTGGCTGTTTCTTGCTTTTCTGTCAGGAAAAACCAGAAAGCTTGCCACAGAGCTTTACGCAATTCCGGGCCAGTATCCAAGCAATTACCCCGGAGAATATATTACTAAAGACCCTTTGTTAAAAAAAGCATGGGAAATATTTGAAACCGCTGATATTGTTGAATATTATCCCGATTATCTTATGGAAACCGCAACAAACAATGCTATTAAAGAAAAAATGTCGGCGGTTTTTAAATAACTGTGTTTTTTTCATGATTTAATAATGGACAACAACCCCTATTCCCCATTCCCTGACCCTTGCATATAATGTAAATATAAAGGGAGATTTTTATGCATATAGTAAAAAAAGCGATGGGTGAAATATTGATTGCCGCTCTTATTCTGATTTTACTGGCAGGGTGTGCAGTATCTTCAGATAAACAAGCGTTTTTATCCATGGAAAATATCACGTTCAGGGATATCCCTGGTATAACGGATGAAGAAATTAAAGCTATTGAAGAATTGCAGCAACAGGGGAGCTCTTTTATTTACGGTGTTAGTTCCAGCACAGAAGCATTTGTCAGGGAAGACGGAGGAATCGGCGGGTTCAGCACCCTGTTTGGTGAATGGCTAAGCGGATTGTTTAATATCCCGTTCCGCATTGAACTTTACGAGTGGAATGAATTGATTGAAAAACTAAACAGCGGCGATGTGGATTTTACAGGAGAAATTACCCCTACAGATGAGCGCCAAAAAATTTATTACATGAGCGACCCAATAGCCGAGCGCATGGTAAGCATTATGCGGATTAAAGACAGCGAGAATCTGGCAAATATCGCTTTAACGCGTCCTTTGCGCTTTGCGTTTTTTGAAAGCACTGTTACCGTTGCGCAAGTCTCCGCCTTCTTTGAAGACAGCAGCCATGAAATCATTTTTGTTAATGATTTTGAAACAGCGTACCGTATGCTAAAGGCCGGGGAAGTTGACGCTTTTATTTCAGAGAACGCTGTAGAGGCGGCTTTTGACATTTACGGCGGCGTAGTTGTAGAAAGCTTTCTTCCGTTGGTTTTTAGCCCGGTTTCTCTGGCAGCGAAAAAACCTGCCCTTGCGCCGGTAATCTCTGTTGTAACAAAAGCAATAAGATACGGGGCATTACCCCATTTGGCTCATCTATATACACTTGGCTATAATGAATATTTAGCGCATAAATTTTATTCACACCTTAATGCAGAAGAACGCCAGTATATAAAAAACCATAATGTTGTGAAAATGGGGGCGCAGTCATATAATTACCCAATAGACTTTTATAACGCATATGAACAGGAGTGGCAGGGAATTATTTTTGATGTATTAAAAGAAGTGTCGGTATTAACAGGCCTGTTATTTGAGGTGTCTACCGGAATACATACAGGATGGTCAGATTTACTTGAGATTCTGGAACATGGGGATGTTTCTTTTGTGCCTCAGCTTAGCCGTACACCGGACAGGGAAAACCGGTACTTATGGCCGGAAACTGTTATGATGAAAGAGCATTATTTATTAATTTCCAGGTCCGATTTTCCAAAATTAAAAGTTAATGATATTTTAAGCATTCGGGTGGGGCTGGTAAAAGATTATGCGCATACCGCTATGTTTCATTTATGGTTTCCCGATCATGCTAACGTGAAAGAATATGAAGACTTTGAATCCACATTGGCCGCTTTGGAGAACGGCGATGTTGATGTAATGATGGGAAGCATGATACAACTGCTTTCTTTAATAAATTATGAGGAGCGGCCCGGATATAAAGCCAACCTTGTATTTGATTATACTTATGATATAATCCCCGGTTTTAATAAAGACGAAGCAGTCCTGCTTTCTGTTATGGACAAGGCCTTTTCTATGATAGACATTAATGGAATTTACGACCATTGGATGCGCAAAACATACGATTACCGGGCTAAACTGCTGCAGGCGCAGCGTCCCTGGCTGATTGGCGCAATTGCCTTGTCTTTAATTATACTTACTCTTATAACCGTTTTTTTCATAAGAAGCCGCAAAATTGGAAGAAGGCTGGAAAAACTGGTTAAACAACGGACAAGCGAATTGCAGCAACGAAGCAGCGAACTGGAACTGCAAACTTCCACACTGCGGACGATGGTAGATTCAATTCCAGATATAATATTCTGCATGGATGCCGATTTAAAATTTACACTGTGCAACCAATTTTTATTAAATTATTTCGGTATCACAAAGGATAATGTTCTAGCTGATAAAAGTTTAGAGAGAACAGTAATGGCTGGAGAGACGGCAGATAATGCTATTAATATAAACAGAAAAGTAATTAACGAGCGGCAGAAAATTGCTTATGAAGAATGGCTGCAAGCTGCTGACGGCACAAAACGCCTTTTTGAAACAATAAAAGCCCCGCTTATTATTGACGGCGATGCGGCCGGAGTTGTCGGCATTGCGCATGATATTACCGAGCATAAAACGATGGAAGAAGAAGCCCTTTTAGCATCACGGTCAAAATCTGCTTTTCTTGCCAACATGAGCCATGAAATGCGCACCCCCATGAATGTGATTGTGGGGCTTACCAATTTAATGCTAGAGGATGATGATCCTGCTGTTAATTTGAAGGAAAATCTAAAAAAAATTAATGTTGCAGGGAATACCCTTTTAGGGCTTATAAACGATGTCCTTGACATTTCAAAAATAGAAGCCGGAAAACTTGAATTAACGCCTGTGGAATACGAGGTACCAAGTTTATTGAACGATATAATTACACTTAACTTTATCCGAATAGAAGAAAANCCCATTGTTTTTAAATTNGATATTAATGAAAATTTGCCGTATAAACTTTTTGGAGACGATTTGCGGGTTAAGCAAATAATTAACAACCTGTTNAGCAATGCTTTTAAATATACAAGAAAGGGAACCATTACGCTGGGCTTGGCTGCTGAAATTAACAAACAACNGGATGTATGGCTGTCTGTGTATGTCAGCGATACTGGCATTGGCATACGCGAGGAGGATCTAAAAAAGCTATTCACCGATTATAACCAGGTGGATGTCCAGACTAACCGCCTTATCGAAGGCACCGGTTTAGGCCTGTCCATTTCCAAAAAGCTCACGGAAATGATGGATGGGAAAATCACCGCAGAAAGCAAATACGGGCATGGCACTACCTTCCGATTGCTTATTCGGCAAGGTTATATTTCCGATAAAACTATTGGCAAAGAAGTTACTGAAAAACTTTGCGGGTTCCGTTACACTGAAGATAAAAGCAATGCCGGGAAAAAACTTGCGCGCCCGAATTTAAGTTATGCGAAAGTTTTGGTGGTGGATGATATGCAAACCAATCTGGATGTTGCTTCAGGCCTGCTGCGAAAGTATAAAATGGGAGTAGACTGTGTTACCAGCGGGAAGGAAGCAATAGACTGCATTGCAGCGGGTACGCCTGTGTATAATGCAATTTTCATGGATCACATGATGCCCGGTATGGATGGAATGGAAGCAACAGAAAAAATTCGTGCCATTGGCACCGATTATGCGATGGCGATACCAATAATAGCGCTAACGGCGAACGCAATTGCCGGAAACGAGCAAATGTTTTTAAGCAGGAATTTTCAGGGTTTTTTGGCAAAACCCATAAATATAATGCATTTAGATTCCATTGTTAAAAAGTGGATTCAGAACAAAACAAAAGAATAATGTAAAGAAAACGGCAACTAATGTTACTTCTAAAAACTGAAGTTTTTAGAAGTTCCCTAATGATAAAAAGGACACAAGGAGTTGCAAGGAATGAATTTTTGCCGCAATGCCGCCCAAAAACTGGAGTGTCCGGATTTAAGTTATGCCCGTGTGCTGGCAGCTTGTCGTGATGCACAGTAAATGCCAATAAGAAAAGCCTTTGCTTTTAATTAAAATAAATGATACAAATAAAATATGAACACAGGAATAGAAATTTTACAAAAAAGAGGTTTCTTTAAACAATGCACAGATACCGATGGACTTTCGGACCTAATGGACGAAGGGCCGGTAACCTTTTATGTTGGCTGCGATCCAACGGGAACAAGCCTGCACATTGGCCACATGGTGCCGTTTTTCGCTTTTCGGCATTTACGTGCAGCAGGGCATAAGGGCATAGCTTTAATCGGCGGGGGAACTGCCCGTATTGGGGATCCGTCCGGCAAAAGCGAAATGCGAAAAATGCTCAATTACGAGGAATTGGATTCCAATGCGGCCTCGATTGCATCTCAGCTTGATCGTTTTATTAGTTTTAACTCCGATACTGCTTTTTCTGTAAACAATAAGGTTTGGCTTGCCAGTCTTAATTACATTGATTTTTTACGTGAAATAGGAAGCCATTTTTCTGTAAACCGGATGTTAAGTTTTGATGCTTATAAAACGCGAATGGAGACCGGCCTTTCTTTTATTGAATTTAATTACCAATTGCTGCAAAGNTATGATTTTTTAGAACTNTACCGGCGGTATAACTGCCGTCTTCAAATTGGCGGAGATGACCAATGGGGAAATATTGTTGCCGGAGCGGAATTAATTCGCCGCATCGAAGGCGCTGAGGTTTTCGGCTTAACCTTTCCTTTGGTTACCACTGCCGATGGAAAAAAAATGGGTAAAACAGAAAAAGGAGCTCTTTTTCTTGATCCGGCAATAACCAGCCCTTATGATTTTTTTCAATACTGGCGTAATGTGCATGACGCGGATATTCNCCGCTTTTTGCTTATGTTCACCTTTCTGCCTGACGAGGAATGTGCAGCGCTTACNTNGCCAGGCGAAAATCCCAACAAGGCCAAAGAACGCCTGGCATGGGAAATCACCGCATTGATTCACGGCAAGGCCGAAGCGGATAATGCCCTTGCTGGNGCAAAAGCCGCATTTGGAAGTGCTTCTGCCAACGGCATTGCCGGCGGCGATAAAAACGCCATGCCGCATGTCCTGCTTCCTCGTGCCTCATTCGAGGCTGGTTACAATGTGATTGATTTATTCTTCGATGCAGGCTTAGCTCCTTCCAAAAGCGAAGTGCGCCGTCTTGTTCAGCAGGGCGGTGCATTTATTTCTGAAAGCGGCAGCAACCTTGTTGCAATCAGCGATGTTGCTGCTGTTATTGGTGATGACCGGCTAAATGCTGATGGTGAACTGTTCCTGCGAGCAGGGAAAAAACGCTATTGCTTAGTGCTGACAGAATAGTTTGTTAAAGTACACTTTTTTAGGGTGGGTAGCGAGTTACCGCTACCCACTACTGAATAATTAAATTATTTTATCAATGCTTTAGTTGCTACAAATACTGCCGTGGGCTTTCTTCTCTTGCCTGAGCGTACAGTTCAATATAGGGTTTTGCTGTGCTATTGGCGATTTTCTTTAGCAGCACTTCTTCAACCTGAAAATAGCCTGCTTCGTTAGACATTCGGACATCAATGCGAATAGGTTTATCCTGTCCGGCTATTATTTGCACTTCCTCGATAGAATTTGCTGAATATTGATGAATATGCCCTGTTTTTTGCACCATTCCCAGCGCAATTGGTATGCGTGCCCTGCCCTTTGTCATATCGCAGCCGTCGGCAATTTGCACAATGCCTGCTTCCAGGGAATGAATTGAACGTGAACCCATATGCCCGGCAATGCCTTCTACCGCAAGAGAACGGACCATTATCTGTTTTTTTAAATCACCTTTGTAAATTTCTCTTAAAATCCTGTCCAGAATGGGAATTGAGAAAAAAATACTAAATAATTCATGATCCTGCCGTCCAACGCTCATGCCCAGATCGTGCAGCATGGAGGAAAAAATTACCGCTGTCAGACTGTCCTCAAAATCGCCGTAATCCTCTTTTTCCAGGCTGGTTTTGATATTAGCCTGCCGCAGCAACTGAAGCATGCGAATTGCATTAAGGGCAACTGTCTTCATGTGTACAGGCCCGTGGTCATTGAATCCCAAGCGGACAATGGATACCGTATTGGCATACTCCTGGCTTAACTGCACTTCTTCATCATCCAAAAGAAGCCTTATGCTTGTTTCGGCTTTTCCCGAAAGCCTAAATGACTCAACTGTATTTATAAGTATGTTGTCTAGAACGTTTTCCTTTTTTGATTTCATGGCTTTATTATACTTTTTTTTTTCCGATAATAAAAGATATGGGTAAATTTATTCTTTGCTTTTTCTTAATTATTTGCAGCATTTTTTGCGGGGCATTCCTTGCCGGAGCACAGGATTTAAGCCTTTCTTCCAACGATATATTAATTGAACCAAGCAGCAGAGGCGGTTACGACCTCTTTGTCCGCAGCAAGCCGGACATTAGTTCTGTATTGCTTGCCGAAACGACCAAAGATCCCCAAAAAAGAGAAGAAGCGGCTAATTATGGTTACCGGGCTGTAGAAAAAAATGAAATTAACGGAGATGAAATCCGGCTGATTAACGGTTTTCCCATTCCTGCAAAAAGCGGAATTTATTCCCTTATTTCTTCTACGCCAAAGTGGCATCCTGAACTTGGCTGGTCATACCATATTTATATTCCGCAAACCCTCATTTTTGGTTATGATGATAAACGAAACGGGCAGGTGGAAGTTGGGAACGGAACTTATTTTAATATACGGACATTTTATTATGCTTATGCCGATTACCGCGGCCCTTTTATGGACAATCCTTTTCTGCTTGAAATAGAAGAAGTTCTGCCTTCGATTCCTGAAGGCTATTATTCGAAAGAAACCATTGATGCATTTACCGGAATTGCCGGTGAAAATCTTGTGTTCTCTACCGGAAAAGATACTGTTGATAACATTATGGAAATTCTTTTAAGGGAAAAAAATAATAATGTTGATATAGTTATTTGCCTGGATGCAACAAAGTCTATGTTGCCTTACATTGATGCAGTGCGCGTAGAACTTATTCCAATGGTAAGCAGCATTATTGCCGAGTACACGTCTTTCAGAATTGGAATGGTTCTGTATAAAGATTATTCTGATGATTTTATTACAAAAATTTTTCCCTTTACCAATAATTTTGAATTGTTTCAGCGCAATCTTAATAATGTAAGAGTAAGCGGTGGCGGGGATATTCCAGAAGCTGTCTACGAAGCCCTTTATGCCGGCGCAACAAATTTTGCATGGGAAGCAGGGTCAAGAATAATGATTCTTATTGGCGATGCGCCGCC
>WRNF01000018.1 GCA_009776715.1 Treponema sp.
ATGGAATAAATCCCGGCTTATCAACAATTAAAAATTTAACGAAAAACAGTGCCAGGCACCTTTCAAAACAGTGCCCGGCACCCTTCTGTGTACCCATTCTTAAAATCCGTGTGAATCCGTTTAATCCGTGAAAATCCGTGGTTATTGCATATATGCCTTAGCGAAAGGCCAAATGAAGTTACAGAAAAAATTAAAAAAGAGAAGGGGTTAAAGTGTCATTGCTATGTTTTGATGATTTTTCTTTGGGAATAGGAATGCCCTCTTTGCTTTTAAGCTGTTTTTTTAATGCATCAATTACATTAAGCGCTTCCAGAGGCGTAAGCGTGTTTGTATCCAGGGCCTCAAGGGTATGTAATATACTGTCAATTACTTTTTTTTCTTCGTTACCCTGCCCAAAAGGATGGATAACAGCATCTTTTTCTACAGTTTTAGGGGAATAATTTTCGGCAGGCAGGGATTTCTTCAAATTTGTCTCTCCTTTTCGCAGTTGCTCCATTATTTCCGCCGCCCGATGAAGCACTGTTTGGGAAAGGCCGGCAAGGCTTGCCACATGAATGCCGTAGGATTCCGCCGCAGGGCCTTCCTGCAATTGACGCAGAAATATAATTCCTCCGTCTTTTTCCAGCACTTTCATCGACCGGTTTACCATGTATGGATGCTGCAATAACGATAATTCATGGTAATGGGTGGCAAAAAATGTGCGGCACTGTACCCTGTTTANCAGTTCCTCGCATACCGCCCAGGCAATGGAAAGNCCGTCNTTGGTACTGGTGCCNCTTCCCACNTCGTCCATTATTACCAGGCTTTTTTCCGATGCGGTATTAAGAATGTACGCAGTCTCATTCATTTCCACAAGAAAGGTTGATTCCCCGCGGGCAAGATTGTCGGATGCGCCCACCCTGCAGTATATTTTATCGCACAGGCCGATGCGCCCCCTGCCTGCAGGAATAAAGCTGCCAATTTGCGCCATAATAACCAACAGGGCAGCGGAACGAAGATAGGTTGATTTTCCTGCCATATTGGGACCGGTAATCATTGCAAACTTATAAATACTGCCGTTTTCCTCTTGCATGGTATTTCCCAAAATAATGTCATTGGGAATAAATTCCCCTTTCCCTAAATGTGTTTCCACCACTGGATGGCGCGCAAGGTATATTTCCAGTTCATTTGAATCATCAACCGAAGGCCGCACCCAATGGTGAATGGAAGCTGCCCAGGCCAGCGACTGGGCGGCATCCAATTCGGCAATTCGATGTGCCTGGCCGGTTAAATTTGGAATAAATTCTTTTGCTTTTTCCCGAATTTCCAGAAATAATTTTTTTTCCAGCTCGATAATTTTATCTGAAGCGCCGTTAATGTCCGATTCCATATTCGCAAGCCGTTCTGTCGAATAACGCTCTCCCCCTACAATGCCCTGCCGCCGGATAAAATATTTAGGCACCCTGCCAAGATAGGCATTGGTCACTTCAAAAAAATAGCCTATAAGCCGGTTGTAACGGATTTTAAGGTTTGGGATATTGTTGGCCTGTTTTTCTTCCTCCAGATACGCTTCCAAAAGCTGCCTGCCTGAATCCCGCAGGCTGTGCAGTTCATCTAAGGCAGCATTGTATCCTTTACGGATTAAATTGCCTTCGGTAAGCAGAATAGACGGATCATCGCAAATTCCCTGCTTAAGCCATGTTTCCAGCACTGTCAATTCCTGATAATCGTTATGAAAATTTTTATTTTTACTGGAATTACCGGCATTTTCTAAAGATGCTTCTGAGTCACATTCATAAAATATATTTAAATTATCGCAGTTTTTCTTTATCTCTGTGCATAAAGCTAAGGCATCCTTTATTGCCAGCATGTCTTTGCCATGTGCCTTGTCCATTGCCAGCCGTGAAACAAGCCGTTCGATGTCAGGAATTTTTGCAAGCAATTGGCGGATAATCCCCAGGCTGCCCTGCTCATGGAACAAGGTTTCTACCATGTCAAGGCGCTTGTTAATTTTATCCAACTGAAGCAGCGGATGCAGCAGCCGCCTGCGTAAAAGGCGTTTCCCCATTGCAGACCGGGTTTCGTCTAACACTTCAAACAAAGAAAAACTCATGCTGCCATCGTGAAGGTTACGGACAAGCTCCAGGTTCCGCTGGCTGGATTCGTCAATTCCCACAAATTCATCGTCGGTGTACACTGTAATTGAACGGACATGAAGCAGAACGCTTTTTGCAGTATCATTTATATACTCCAATATTGCCCCGGCAGAAAGCAATTCCGGGCTGTTGTCTTCCAGGCCAAAACTTTTTAAACTGGACAGGCGGAACTGGGTTAAAAGTAATTTTCTTGATTTATCCATGTCAAAAAGCCAGTCTGCCCATCGGTTTAACACCATAGCCGGACGTTCATGAATAATGCGGGCAATGCCGGGATTTTCCTGCAGCAGCGATTCCTGGATGAGCATTTCTTTCACCTGCAGCCGCTCCAATTCCCCGCCAAGCCGGGCGGGACATTGTTCCTCGGAAAATGAGGTGGCATAAAAACCGCCGGTTGACAAATCAATATAAGCAAAAGAGCAGTATTCGCCATGCATTGAAAGGCAGGCTAGATAATTTGAATTTCCCCTGTCAAGATAATCTTCGTCAACCGTGGTTCCGGGAGTAATTACCTCTACTACCTGCCTGTCGATAATTTTTTGCCCTTTTTCCGGCAATGACACCTGTTCGCAGACAGCGATTTTTTTTCCGATTTTTAGTAAGCGTGCAATATAGGAATGAGAAGCATGGTAGGGAATTCCGCACATTGGCAGCCCGTTACGGCTGGTAAGGGTAAGGTTCAATAAACCGGANACTTCAACGGCATCCTCTGCAAACATTTCATAAAAATCTCCCAGCCGGAAAAACAGCACGTCATTCTGATGATTGTGTTTTATCTTCCTGTATTGTTCCAGCATGGGACTGGAACGAATCTCTCCCATGATCTGTCAGCGCTGGCTGCTGAGTAAATAGCGAATAAGTTTATCAGTAATATCTATGGTTGGACTGTACCATAAAACATTATTATTTTCATTCAGGTTTAATACCATAACATACCCCTCGCTTTCGGCAATATACCGAATTGCTCTTTGTATCTGATCCAGAAAGGAGCCGGACTGCATAAGTTTCTTTCTCTGCTCTTCGAGCTCGGCAGTTTTTATGCTGTAATATTCTTTCCTAAATTCTGTTTTTTCATTAATATCCTTGTCAAGTTTTAACGCCAAAACCTGATCTCCCTGCATTACTGCATCTGCATACTGACTTCTTAGCTCCAGCAGTTCACTGGTCATGGCATCAATGTCTGACTGGATTTTTGCGCTGCGCTCCTCAAATTCCTTCACGGCAATGGAATCGCGGAAAAAAGCCGCGTATACTTTTAAAATATCAACTACAGCAAAACGGGTTAATTGCTGCGCTGAAAGCGCAGCAGCACAGCAGCTTAAAACTATTAATACAAAAAACTTTTTCATAATTTCTCCTTATGGTACAAAACTCCTTGTTTTAATATGCTATCGCAAATGAAATCACCGGATCTATGCCGGAGCCTTTTTTATTGGGGTTACGGAAAATGGCGCCGTCTTCCCATGTAAACACGCCGTCTATGGTTCTAAAGCGTTTTGCCAGGCTGAAACGGAAGGGAAATTGCGGCATGGTAAACCTAAGCCCTCCGCCGAAACTAAAACGCATATTGTCAATAGAAAAGTTCTTTATTTTCTTGCCGTCACTTCCAGTCCGCTTCCCAAAATAATAGCCTTGCACACCCTGGCTTCCCTCAACGCCGGCAGCGTCAAAGAAAAAATCCCAGGACAGCAGCCCGTGAATAATGGGGAAACGAAGCTCTGCCCAATTTTCCCACATGGCCAGCCCTTTCACACGGTATTCGGAACTCCAGCCTCTTCCAATAAACATTCCGTCCACCGCCAATTGATTGGCTTCTTCCACAAATGGAGTCAGCCTGTTTTTATCTTTTCCTGGCTGTTTGAAAATAAATGACAAGCCTGTGTGAAAGGCTAAGACAAATTTAAAATTCCATTTTTCTGTTACCGGAATGTCAAACAGGGTAAGGTAATATTCTGCTTTTGTGTCGCTTCTTAAATAATTTTCACGCTCAATTCTGCTGCCCAATAAACCGTATATGCCAAAACGTTCAGTCAAATAATACCCTTTTGAAGGATCGTAATATATATCCCTTTGATCCAATGAAACAGATGACCAGAAAGAATTCTTTGGCATCCATGAATTATTCCCTGCCCGTAATGCAGGATCAAANGGACGGTATATCAATGTGTCGTAACCGTTGCGGATAAGGCCGGCCCTGATTCCACCGCTAAGGGTAAGGATTCCAGCCGGCGTCATCCAATTGTATCCGGTAGAAAAACCCAAAGAAAGGTACCACTGCCGGTAATCCATTAGGAATTCCTGGGGCGGAAGCCTGTCCGAATTTTGATATTCCTGATANGAAGAAAAACCATCAGGAAAAGCATAAGGCTCATCGCCATTGAAAAACGGATAGCTGTTATTCATTGCNGCATAACGCTTGGCCCATTGAACNGTAAAGTCAAAACCGCCGGACAGGGGCAGGCCAAGTATCCAACGGTGGTTGTAGTTCATTGACACATTAACGGTATCGGGAGAGACATTTCCTTCGGCGCCAAGTTGGTTGCCTGATCCGCGGAAATTCCGGTCGTTCCATTTAACCAGGCCGGATACAGGAAAGGCCTCCGGGTCTGCGCTGCCGGAAAAAGTAAGGCCGAACTGCAAATCGGTGGTAGGCTGTTCTTCAACAATAAAAACAAGGTCCATTAAACTGTCGACGCTTCCTGGAGGAGTTTCAATTGCAACCATTGTAAAATACTGCAGGTTCATAAGATTGCGCCATGCATCCATTACTTTTGCCTTGGAGAAAATATCACCTGGTTCCAGAGGAATCTCCCTAAGAATGACGCTGGTTTTTGTTTTCTCGTTTCCCCTGATGTAAATATTTTCAATATGCGCCCTTCCCTGTTCNATTATAGAAATATGATATGAAACAATGCCTAGCACATCGTCTTTTTTTTCTTCCCTGTTTATTGTATTAAAAATGTACCCGTTTTCATAATATAAATCCGCAACGCTTTGCAAATCCGCTTCAATTTTGCGGGCGCTTATGGTATCGCCCTGTTTTGATTTTACCAGCGCGGATAANTGTTCAGTGGAAAATATCTTGTTCCCTTCAAAAGTAACGCCCCCAAAAGTAAATTTTCTGCCTTCAGTAATTTTAAATGTAAGCGCAAGATTGTTATTCCCTTTTGCGTCTTTACTTACTTCCTGTGCCACATCAATTACTTTTGCATCGATATACCCGCGGTCATGATAATATTGTTCGACGGCAGAACGGTCCGCAATAAGTTTTGCCTCCTGAAAAGCGCCATCGTTGACAAGAGTCTTGGCTTTAAGCGATAGCTGCCCTTTTAAGGCTCTGGTTGAAAAAATAGTGTTCCCTTCAAACAGCAGTTCTGAAATAGTTATTTTTTCGCCTTCGGTAATAAAAAACGTGAGGTTAACGGAAGATTCTCCGGAACTTTGCACATCTGCCCTTACGCTTGCGTCAGGGTATCCTTTTTCAATATATTTATTGACAACTGCCAGCTCGTCAATATGTATTTTTGCCTGGTTAACCACATCGTTTACTTTCACAGTAATTACATCAAGTAGTTCACTTCTCCGCAGCCCTGAATTACCCACAAGGGTTATTCTGCTTATGACGGGGCGCTCTGTTACCGTAAAACGAAGAATAATCTCGTTGCCTGCCTGATCCGCACGCACTACAGTTGGGCTAATAAGTTCAAAAAATTCAAGGGCATAGAGTTTGCTTTGAATCTCCCAAAAAATTTCATCGCTGAAAATTTTGCCTTTATAATCATCCGTTAAACCTTCTAAGTCTGAAAGTTTAACATTTTTAAGGCCGGAAAACTCCACAGCCCTGATTCTTTTTCCCTGATACCAATCATCCGATTGCGCGCATATCAACGCTGCTGATAAAAAAAATAAAATGAACGAAAGAGAAATTTTTCTCAACCTGAATATGTAAAACAATTTATGCATCAATGCTCCTAAAAAGATCTGCTCCATGTGAATGTAATTGAATTATCATTAATATACCAGTTTTCGGGATGCGTGGGAATAAAATCCCAGCGAATGCTGAACAAGGGGTTTTGCAATTCAATGCCTATGTCCGGCCGCAATGTTAAGCCTCCCATTGTGGCTTTGTTTTCGTCATACTGCATGGAAAGCATTCCCTGAATAAAAAGATCCTGTCCAATATATTTACCGCCAAAAAGAGTGGTATTATCAAAATAGTTGCCTACACCGCCGATTCTGTCAACCGGCGTCTGCGTAAGCCCTGCGGCCATGAATATCGCGTTTTGAAGCGCCTGGGTTCTAACGCTAAACATGTCCAGGCGCATAAAGTTGCGTATTTGCCGTTCAATCTGCCGTACCACAGTAAATTGCGCCAAAAGATCGGATGTGGAACTAAGAAAAGCCCTTTGTATGGAACCTGTGTCTTCATCATATTGCGAGCCGGTGATGCTTTGCCCCATCATGGCAAAAATTTCTGTCTGGGAAAGCGATGGAGTTGATTCAAAACGGGCATCAAATGAAAGCAGCGGGGCATTGTCCGCAAGCATTGAAATGGTTACCGGCCCGTCATCGTTGCGGTCGCGTACCTCTGCACGGGCGGTAAGGCGGGGATCAAAGCGGAGTTCATTTTCCCTTAAAACCAAAGTGCCGGAACGGATATAAAAGCTCCGTTCAAAATAAAAAATTTCCCCGCTGCGGATTCTTACGTCTCCGGTTATTGAATACTGCTGCGCCATTGTGTCTGCGCTAACATGTATTTTTGTTCCGTTATACGGATTTGCCCTAAGCAGCGGGATCAGTGTGGATGGGTATAAAAATTCAACTATGGGNCCGGTTGTTACGTTAATGTCGGTGGTAACATGGATAAATAAATCTTTAAAAGAACNGGTTGTTTTGTTTATTGCATCNTCATCATAATAATACCCCATCCTGGTATTGTTAATNTTTATATCACCGGAAACATCCAGAATAAGGTTTTCCATGGAAACAATTAAATTGCCGGAAGCGCTGCCCGTCGCAGTAAAGCCAACTATGTCAAAATCAAAGGGAATGGGGGTTTTTGCGGGAACATCTACGTCTATGCTGAAAATATTCGGAATCCATCTGTCAAACAGAAAGCGGCCGCTTACGGTTCCGGCACCGTTTCCCACAGTTGCGTCAACAGGGCCGGCAAGAATTTCATTGCCGTTAATGTTTGCGTTAAAAGGAATTGGCCTTATATCATCAGAGATAAACTCCGGGATTTGCATTCTTACGCTGCTGCACCGTGCCGCGCCGAAAAATTCAGGATCGGTAATTGATCCTTTTACCTCAACATATCCGTTCATGTAACCGCCTGAAATATTAATGCCGCGGTCTTCCGGAAGAAATTTAAACAGTTCTTCCAAATCAACATAAAAATCGCTGCAGCGGGCATTTATTGTTTTGTCCCGAATGCTGCCAATTACCGATCCGCGCACAGGGAAGGGGCTTGAAAGCCCGGCAAAAAAATTGCCGTCCTGGTCAAACTGCATTCGGAGCATATTGCGCGGCCCGCCGGAAACATACAGGGTTTTGTTATTATCCGCATCAGCCAAAGAAAAAACAAATTCAAAGGTCTGCGGTTCTCCGGTTATGCCGTATTTTAAATGCCTGGCAGTGATTTTCCCTGAAAATGCATTAAATGCCTTTTCAAGATCAAACCATGTGCTGATGGGGGAAAAATTTGCTGCAAAAGAAAAATTGCTTTCAAGCGGCCTTCTGCCCAAAATGCCGTTTACGTCGAAAGATGTTTCGACAGTTCCCCTTGCCATGTTTACCGTCAGCAAGGGCAATGTGCATTCAACTTCGCCTAACACAACTTTCATTGCATTTACCGTTAACTGATCTTTATTCAGCACGGCCTTTGCGCTTGCTGAAAAATCCTGGTCAAGAATCTTTCCCCTTACCGAAGGCAGGTTAAGTTCAATATTCGGGGCATTAATCATATCCCATGATACATTAAGGGTTCCATCCACCACAGCGCTAATACTCCTGTCTATAATGCGGTCAAAACGCATAGCGGAACCGGTAAAGGCCAGTTTCAAAAGATTGCCGGAATATGTTCCTTCCAGCGAATAATTTTCCCTGCCGTCTCCCAGCATCACCGAAGCCTGTATTCCGGATGCGCTCTTAGGCCATGCGGCTTCAATTTTTCCCCTTAACATGCCAATGCTGTCAATATAATTAAAATCATTGAAATTTGCCCCGTTATGATCCGCCCTGCCGGAAATTCTTATCTGTGCGTTTCCCGCAGGCATTGCAATTTCGCTGATTTCCAATCTGTCCAGAAGCAGCGACCACGCGTCAGAACTGCTGAAAAACATTTGCCCCCGGTAAGACAACAATGCAGCCTGCCCCGCAAAAGGCAAAGGAAATTTTTCCGCCTGCAAAACGCCGAAATAACCGTCGCTGTTTTCCGCAGAAGAAAGACGGGCCATAAATCCGTAAGATCCGCTTATGTCAATAGACCGCCCTTCCAGCACTTTCCCTTCAATCTGGTAGTCTAAATTCATATAATTTACATTAAAAGCGAAAAGTATATCGCCGGGATTGGAAAAATCCGCATCCCCCGATAATCCGAGCTTATTCATCCCTGCAATAATTTGGCCTTCGCTTAAATTAAAATGCGTGTCTGTTCCTGAAATTAAAAAATTCCCTATTTGTTCATTNGAGGNCCTGTTTGAAACAGTTAAATGCCGCGTTGCATAATGCAGTTGATTAAAATCCGTNGAAAAAACAATTTCGGTGCTAAAAACAATTGCATTAAGCACAGGATTAAGGGCAGGCGGAATTACCGGTTCATCAATAAACGGAAGCGCCATATCGGCAAATTCCGCTAATAANATTGAATCCANCAAAAAATTTGCTTCAATGAAATTTTCATTTAAATCAAATATGCCGTTAATTGACAGAGTTCCTGCCCTGTTATTGTAATGAGTGTGGTTGTTTATAAGCTGATGCGCGGATAGTGCAAATTCCACCCTGTCCGGTGAACTTTGAATAAGCGCATTTAAGGAACCTAAGCTTGTTTTCCCCAGGTTTACGGCATCGCTGGAAATTATTATTTGGCCATCCTTTGCGCCAATGGAAATTTCCGCATTAATCTCTTCATTGCCCGAGAAACTAAAACCCTGCAATGTTAATGCGCCATCTGGAGCAAAGTCTTCCATGTTGATTTCGCCGGAAAATAGAATGTCTCCGTAAAAAATTGAATTGACATCCTGAATTTTTGGCAAAGAAATTTTTATCATTTCAATATGGGAGGATTTATTGTCTCCTTCCGCGCTTATCTGCATGGAAGCGTTTGCATCGTTTAAGGGCATTCTTCTGTCAGCATAGGTTGAGCCGACCAGGTTAACAAGGTAATGCATGCCGTTGTCAGAATTGCGCTCGATACTGGCATTGCCGGATAAGGCAATGTCCTGGAACTGGCGGAAATTTTCAAGGCTTCCGTTAAATTCAATAAAATCCCTTAGGCGGAAATATTCGCAGCCAAGCTCCATGGTTAAAAATTTATTTTCAATCTCGTAAGAAACAGAAAAATCAAGGGCTAAGTCATCGTTCATTTTCCATAATTGAATTTCATTTTTTTCAACGGATACACCAAAGGCAATAGGAGCGGAGCTGACAATGTCATTGGTAATTGACGGTATGGTAAATACAGCGTCTCCTTTTTCTGAATCTGAACTGTAATGCCCGTACACTTCCATTGCCAAGCCGATGTTAATTGGGTCTCCAATGAGCCTTTCAATAACGGCACCGGAATGCATCATGCTTGAAAAAACAATCTCTTTATTGGCTATTTCGGCATTTATATTGAGCGAGTCAACGATGTATTTATTTTTATTGCCGGCAATAAGAACAGTGCCGTTCCTTACCTGCACCAACAGCGTTTCCGGCAGCATTCGGGAAAAATCCTGAAAAGAATCCAGCTCCGGCGCAGAAAGTTTTTTTAACAAATCCAAAAGATCGTTGTCCCTTATAACATTAAAGTCAATGCGCGGCGAATCTGCCTGAATAGACTGGATTACATGCATTCTTCCCAGCAGTAAATCAAATATTGAGTACACAATCCTAAAACGGGATATTTCCAGGACAGAGTGTTCATCTTCCCCCATTATTTTTACATTATGCACATCAAAAGCCCCCAGGATTGAGGGGCTGATGGATGAATACCGAATCTGCCGGCCAATCTGCATTTCCAGCGAATTAATCAGGTTGTCCCGGACATTGACCATGCCGCGGTACAATGCTTGCTGCACCGGCCATATAATCAAGACCCCAAGGGATACCAGGGCTGCAAAAATAAGAATTTGAACATATAAACGAACAGGAAGCGGTTTTTTTGGCATCATTATCCCTATATAATATAACACATTATTGAGCAATTTGTATCAGAAAACCGGCTAAAAACCTCAATTTTAATTTTAGCAGGTATCATCCGAAGCTCATACAAAAGTTAGGTTTTGCAAGAAACCTCATTCATCTATAATTATACTGAAATTATGTTGAATAATCTATAGATTTCCTGTATTTTTACAATAATATGCAAATTCTAAGAAATTTTGCGGTTTTTGAAGGAGGCGACGGCTCCGGAACCAGCACACAACTGCATTTACTGGAAAATAAACTTGCCGCAATGCAATTTCCGTTTTATGTTACCAGTGAACCGACAGATGGAATAATTGGGCAATTAATCCGCCGGGCGCTAAAAAAAGAGTTTGTCCTGCAGCCGCAAACAATGGCGCGGCTTTTTGCCGCGGACCGGGGGGAACATTTATATGCCCGCAACGGGATTGTTGAACGCTGTATGCAGGGAAATCTGGTGGCATGCGACCGGTACATCCTCTCGTCCCTGGCATATCAGGGGATTGAATGCGGGGAGGAGCTTCCCGGCGCTTTAAATTCGGCTTTTCCCCTTCCGTATTTGCTGATTTTTTTTGACCTTGACCCAGAAACAGCCATTAAACGGATAGAGGGCAGGCCCTCGCTGGACATATACGAACACATTGNATTCCAGGAAAAAGTAAGGAAATTATACCATGCCAAACTGCAGGAATTTAAGGAAGCCGGCGTGCGCATTGCAATTGTTGACGCATCGCAAAACATGGAAAAAGTTTTCGCTGAGGTATGGAGATATGTATCGGATATGCCGATATTTAAGTAGGAGAATGTAACTAAATGGGGGTGTCCGAAAAGTTAGGAACTTCTTCGGACACCTTCCTTTTTCCTATGTGCAAAAAAAAATTAGTGGGGGTAGCTCGAAATAAAACAAGAGTTTTTTTCGAGCGGAGGGGGTGTAAACCCCCTCATTCAATAAAAAGCCCAAAAAAATGAGCAAAAGCGTACTTTTTTGGGGTGGGTAGTTACAGTAAAACCATGCAAAAGCTGCTGGCATTGGCCGTTTTTTTTATTTTTGTTTTTTCCGCTGTTGTTCCGGTAAACGGGTACTATGTCACCTATAAAGAACAGTATTACCGCCTGTACCATTTGCACCACATCCAGTATCCGAATGATTCAATGGAAAACATCTACTGGCTGGAACATGCCGTAAAAGCCGATTTTGCAAATCCCCTGCATGCTTTTGCCCTGATTGAAAATGAAACACAATGGGAAAAATACCGTTATCTGTTTAATATGCACATACAATTAAAGCTCATTGAACAGTATCTTTTTTTGGGGAATAAATTTAACAAGCGCAATGCTTATTTTTTTAACGCTCCATGGAAAGAACAAAACCTTAAAAGCCTTGAAACAGCGGAAAGTTGTTACCGGACTGCACTGTACTACTGGACCGATGCTGTTGATTGGGCAATGAAAGCCAGGGAAAGGCGCTTTTATTTTATTACCCTGCCCAGAGTGCAAAACTGGGAAGACGAAGCCATGCGGGTAGAAACCGGCAACTTGATTACAGTAAAATTATTAACCGCGAACTTGCCCTGCTGCAAAATGTGCGCGAAACTTTCCAGGCAATGGACGAAAATACCTATTAGCACAACAATGCCCGCAATAACATAATGAACAAAGGCCACGGATTTTCACGGATTAACATAATTAACAAAGGCCACGGATTTCCACGGATTAACACGGATTATTTTTTAAATTTTTAATTCTTAATCCGTGTTTCCTGATGTCCAAAGGAAGAGCATAAGGCTGGCGGCGCTGTTTTGAAGGCGATCACGAAGTGTGGTATAAAGCTGTTAGATAATAAATTCATGGGCGGGTCAACCGTAAACCAAAGCTGCTGATTCGGCTGTTTGGGGTATAGT